>JAGNEZ010000004.1:0-13377 GCA_018003015.1 Phycisphaerae bacterium
CAAGCCCGCAATGCGGCAGCCCGATGCTCGCACCGCAAGCGAACACTGCGTCGTTTACACAGGATTGGCATATACTTGGCCGAAATAAAGCCTTGCCGATGGCCGAATCCTTAGCGTTGTAGTACTAAGGCGGTGGCGGATTTCGCCAAGACTGAGCTGGATCGGTTGCAGAAGATCCGGGACGTCAACGCCGCCAGCGATGTCGAATATCGTTTGGCGGAGACCAACTGGCGGCGGTCGGAGGCCGAGAACCAAAGAGATGCGCTTCAGCTTGCCGCATTACGTACGATGGCCGCGGTCAGCTACATTGGGCCGAAGTCGATCCTCGATTACATCGACCGCAAGTCGTTCGACAAGGATTCGCTCTTGCGCCAACTTGATGAGGCCAAGACGCAGCTCGAGATCGAGAAGCGCAACCTGGCGCGGGCGACCATCGCGAGCCCGATCGATGGTGTGGTCTTGAAGCGGCACGAGACACGGCGGCAGTTTCTGCCCGCCGGCACGCCGCTCCTGACTCTGGGCAGGCCGGATGACATGGAGGTCGTCGCGGAGGTCCTCACTGAGCGTGCCATGCGGGTATCGCCCGGTGACAAGGTTGAGATCTATGGAGAGGGTTTAAATGCCGGGCCCATCGCAGGCACGGTCCTGCGGGTCTATCCGGCCGGCTTCAGGAAGATCAGCTCGTTGGGTGTTGAGCAGCAGCGGGTCAACGTAGCCGTACGGTTGGAGCGCCGGCCGGAGCGGCTTGGGGTCGATTTCCGGGTCCAGGTGCGGATCTACTACGATTCCGCGACCGGCGTGCCCACCTTGCCGCGGACCGCCTTGTTCCGCGGCGAAGACGGTGGCTGGCAGGCCATGGTAGTTCGCGGAGGTGTCGTCGTCATTGTACCCGTGAAGGTGGGGCTCATGAACGACGACGAGGCTCAGATCGTGGAGGGGCTGGCCGCAGCCGATGACGTGGTGGCCCGGCCTTCGACCGACATCGTCGCCGGAATGAGGGTGAAAGTGCAGAGTGTCCGGTAGGGCCGCCATGTTGGAGCGGTTCGTTGCCCAGAGGCCGTTGCGGCGGGAAGGGGCTTGGTCGTCAAGGGCTGGCAGGGGCTTTCGAGACGGCCATTCGCCAGAGCTATGAACGTATACACCGCCGGTGGCTGAGGGCCTTTTCGTGGTCGGCGAGGAAGTGACTGTGGCTGCCTCCGGCCCGGACCCGGGTGGTGGTAATGGCATGGCACGTCTCCGGAGACGGAGAATCGCCAGTGGTTGGGTGATGGTGTCGCTGCCGGAGGATGGGAAGCGGGCAAGAACCGCCCAGTCCATGTGCATGGCGGACAGGCCAGCCAGACGAGCTGATACATGGCCGTTGTCTCGATTAAGCGACGGTACCGCGATCGTCAGTTGAGCCCGTCGATGGCAAGCACCAGGCCGCTTTGCCGTGACGTGTTTCGAGGGGATGGCCCTGCTGAACGCGGGCCACGCTCGTCAAGTGGTTGGAGGCCAGCCGAGGCATCGCTCCGGTCAGCGTGCTGGTGAGAACCACGGGAGGGCGTGGCCGAGCGGCCGGGATCATAACTCCGCTCTATCCAAAAAGATACAGATTCGTGGCGGCCGAGCCGGGTTTGGCCTCATCCGTGCGTCCCGGTCGGCCGATCTCACCATGGGAGACGGCAGTATAGGCCGCCCGATAAGTGATGCGACGAGGGTCGCGGTTCCACCCGTGGGGAGGTTGTCGAACGAGTAGCCTGTATGACGGCGAGCCACGGGCCTTTGGTCGGTGGGGGGCGTCAGCTGATTGACGTGAGTTGAGGTAGGGGTGGACTGGGCGGCGTATGATGCCACTCCTCCGAGGTCGAGCGGCTCCTGGTCTGTTGGCCAGCGGGGGCCTGAGCGAAGTAGGTTTGATGACCACGCACGCCAGCCACAGAGTAAGCCAGACTGACGCCGCGGAGTGCGGCGTTCCTGCAGACTGGTCGTGGCGGCCGACGACAGCGTATGTCCGGCCGTCGATCATCCTAGTTTCGGGCTTGGTCCTGAGCGTTTACTGCTTTCGCACCATGCAGGAATGGGAACGACGGTATCTGCGTGAGAGTGCGGCAGCGGCGGTGGCGAACTCGGCGACTCCATACGTTATTCTGATCGGCGGTTGCGCCGTGACGCTGTTCTCAGCTCTGTGCTGTACACCACGGAGTTGTCGATCTGTCCGTCGCAGGTGCATTCCTGAGCAGCAAGGCAGTGGACAGGTGGAACTGGAGCAAGTTCTGTGGGCAAGCGAAGAGAAGCTATCCCACATCTTGGACGGTACCCCCATTCCCCTTTTTGTGGTTGACAGGCGGCATATCATCACCCATTGGAACCAAGCCTGTCAGAACCTGACCGGGATCCCCGCCCGGGAGGTTGTCGGTACGCGGAAGGCATGGGCTGCCTTTTATCCCGACGAACGGCCGGTCATGGCAGACCTGGTTGTGGATGAGCGACCCAAGGAGGAGATTGTGGCGATGTACGGCGACCGGTGTTGCGAATCCCCCATGTTGCCCGCGGCTTACGAGTGTGAAGCGGCCTTTGCACATCTCGGGATTGGCGGTCGATGGCTCTTGTTCATGGCCGCTCCGGTGCGAGACGCAAATGGCGGCCTGGTCGGCGCGATCGAGACTTTCCAGGATATTACCGATCGCAAGCGGGTTGAAGGGGAGCTTCAGCGGCGGATTGAGGATCTGTCCGAGGCCCAACGACGGATGGAAGTCCTTGTGTCCAACACCACGGATCGTGAGAAGCGAATGGTGGCGCTGAAACGAGAGGTTAATGATCTGAGGCGCCTGCTGGGGCGTGAACCCAAGTACCAGGGTCCGCAGTTGGTGGATGAGCTCATCGCGAGATCCTCCGCATCTGTGGGTGAATAGCGGGATGAATCATGGCGGCTACTCTGTACTGGATTCAGTGTGGCGGGTGCGGGGGAGACACGATATCCCTGCTCGGCGCGGATAGTCCGGACATCGTCGAGCTGCTGACCCTGCTGGATATTGAGATCTTGTGGCATCCGTCCATTTCGACTGACACTCATAGCCAGCATCAAGATCTTCTGGAGCGAATTCTGGCGGGTCGACAGAACCTGGACGTTTTGTGCGTTGAAGGGGCCATCATACGAGGTCCGGGGGGAACCGGCATGTACGACGCGATGGCCGGGCGGCCCAAGAAGGATCTGGTGGCGAGCCTTGCCAGTCAGGCGCGGTTCGTTGTTGCCGTTGGAACCTGTGCGAGCTTTGGCGGTATCGGGGCCGATGGTGCCGTGGAAGCCTGCGGCGTGCAGTTCCTCAAGTGGGAAAAGGGTGGCTTTTTGGGGGCCGAGTTTGCGGCCCGCAGCGGCCTGCCGGTGATAAACCTGCCTGGGTGTCCCTGTCACAGCGATGTGATCGTAAGTACCTTGACGGCGCTACTCGGCGGTCAGTCGATTTCTCTCAGCAAGTTCAACACTCCGCTCATCTGGTACGGTCTGCTGGTTCACCAGGGTTGCACGCGTAACGAGTATCACGAGTATCGGGTTGAAGACCAAGGCTTTGGCGAGAAGGGTTGCCTGTTTTTCCACATGGGCTGCCACGGCCCACTGGCGTACGGGCCGTGCAACAAGGTGTTGTGGAATCGGCGTAGTTCCAAGACTCGGGTTGGGGTGCCGTGTTTCGGCTGTACGCGGCCCGACTTCCCGCAAGCCTATCCCTTCTATTACACGCGTAACATTGAGGGCATTCCCAAGCAGCTTCCGGACGGTGTGGACCGGGCGCACTACCTGGCCTACAAGGGCATGGCAGCAGCAGCAGCTCCGGATCGGCTCAAGGATCGCAGGACCCGTGTTTAGCAGCGAGGAGACTCCGTATTCCCATGACGGCTACATTGAACCATCCAGCGAAGCGATCCGTGACCAGGACGCTCGACATCCCGCTGAATCGGGTTGAGGGTGATCTTAGTATCCGTGTCGAGCTGGACAGCGGCCGCGTGTCAGAAGCCTGGAGTTCGGGGACCATGTATCGTGGCATCGAGAACATCCTGGTTGGCCGCGGCCCTCTTGATGGATTGGTGATCACGCCGCGCATCTGTGGCATTTGCAGCACGGCGCATCTGGCCGCCGCATCAAAGGCTCTGGACTCGATTTCTGGAATCCGGCCGCCCCCAGACGCCATTCGGGTCCGTAATCTTGCCCTCATGGCCGAACTGCTCCAAAGCGACGTCCGGCAGACGTTTCTGACCTTTGCGGCGGACTTCACGAATGGCGCTTATCAGAGACACCCCCTGCATGAGGAGGCCCTGAGGCGATATGCGCCGATGAAGGGAGAGACGGCCATTGATGTGATCCGGCAGACCCGCAAGATCGTTGAGATCGTGGCGATACTCGGTGGACAGTGGCCGCACTCTTCGTACATGGTGCCCGGCGGGGTGGCCGGTGTCCCCAGCCTTGCCGACCTTCTGCAGTGCCAGCATCTGCTGGCCGGCTACCGGGCCTGGTACGAACGTCGGATTCTGGGATGCTCGATCGATCGCTGGGGTGAAGTTCGCAGCGGGGCGGATCTGGATACCTGGCTTCATGAATGTGCCGCTCACCGCGACAGCGATCTGGGTTTCTTCATCCGCTTTGCCCGTCAGAACGGTCTTGACCGAATCGGTGGCGGACATGGCAGTTTCATCAGCTTTGGCCTACTCGATCTGCCACCGGGCACGGAGGTCCGTGGCCGAAACGGTTGCACGACCCACTTGATGGGTGGGGGCTTCGCCCGCGGGACGCACGTTACACCGTTCGATCCGGCCAACGTGACCGAGCACGTTGCGCACTCGTGGTATGTGGACTACCCCGGCGGCCGACATCCCCTCGAGGGTGAGACGCGTCCCTATGCCACCGGGGAAGAGAGCCAGAAGTACTCCTGGGCCAAAGCTCCCCGATATGCGGACTTGCCGGCCGAGACGGGGCCGCTCGCGGAGATGGTTGTTTCGCAGAACCCACTGTTTGCCGATTTGCTGACTTCGGGGCCTAGTGTCTTTGCCCGCCAGCTTGCGCGCCTGGTTCGGCCGGCGGAACTGATGCCGGCCATGAAGCAATGGCTCTCGGAGATATGCCCGGACGGCACCTTCTATGATCCCGCGTCGGCTATCGCTGAAGGCGAGGGATTCGGGACTGTGGAAGCCGCCCGCGGAGCGCTGGGACACTGGGTGAGGATTGAAGGCGGCAGCATTCAACGCTATCAGATTATCACGCCCACGGCGTGGAATGGCTCGCCGCGCGACTTCGGCCACGTCCGGGGACCTTGGGAGGAGGCGCTGATCGGAACACCGGTTGCTGATCCGGAGGATCCGGTGGAACTAGGCCACGTGGTCCGATCGTTCGACCCCTGCCTGGTCTGCACCGTACACGCCCTCCGTGGCGGGTGCAGCCTGATTCGCAGAGACCTGTGAGGCGTGGGATGAAACGCATTGTCTGTGTGGGCAATCGCTACAGACCCGAGGACGCCAGCGGAGTGCTGGTCTACGACCGGTTGGCCTCGACCACGCTCCCCCCCGACGTTGAGGTCATCGACGGCGGACTGTCAGGCCTCGACCTGCTTCGGTTTGTGGACGGGACTGACCGCGTGGTCTTTGTGGACGCCGTGTCGGGGTTCGGCCCACCAGGTTCGATCGTCGTCCTGACCAGAGAGGAAGCGATGGGCAGGACACCCGTCGTCTACAGCCATGACGCTGGACTGGCGTATCTGCTTGGTGTCCTTCAAAGCACCGTCGATGGTCCGCTCCCGGAAATCCGCGTGATCGGAATCGAGGGTGCCGCTGATGGCCGGGTGATCCGGGCAGCGGCCGATCTGTGCATTGAAATGGCGGTGGCCGGTGACGCCGGGGAGCACGGGCGAGCGGATCAGGCTGCGGGGGCAAGTTCGTGAAGCCAACCTCGCGCGAATGCAGTATGGCGGACCTCCTCGAGGAGAACAGGATGCTCCGTGAGGAAGTCCGCATCGCTAGACAAGCTTCAGACCTCACCGCTGAACTCGTCGTGCAGCAATTCGTCAAGATCGAAGAGATCCTGTTGCGGCTGGAGGAGCAGGCCCGAGTCGAACAGGAACTGGGCGCGAAGCTGACGGAGAAATTGCGGGAATCGGAGATGCGGGAAGCCGAACTGGCCCGTGACAGGCAAAGGCTTGAGGATATGCAGGTGGCCGCCATCAACATGATGGAGGACATTGCCGGAGCACGCGAGTCCGCCGAGGAGGCGACTCGCACCAAGAGCGAGTTCCTGGCGAACATGAGCCACGAGATTCGAACGCCGATGACGGCGATCCTCGGTTTTACGGATGTGCTGCTGGAGGGCAACAACCTCCACGATGCCTCCGCGGAACAGATCCAAGCGGCGAAGATCATCAAGAGCAATGGTGAATACCTACTGCAGATCATCAATGATATCCTGGACATCTCGAAGATCGAGGCCGGCAAGATGACGCTCGAGCGGATCTCGTGCTCGCCTTGCCGCCTGATTGTCGAGGTAGCCTCGTTGATGCGAGTGCGTGCAAGCGCGAAGGGCTTGTCGCTCGAAATCGAATACGATGGGGCGATGCCCGAATCGATCCGGACCGATCCAACGCGTCTGCGGCAGGTCCTGGTCAACGTGATCGGCAATGCAATCAAGTTCACCGAGGTTGGCCGAGTTCGACTGGTCTCTCGTCTTGCGAGAGCGGACAACGAGCCGCTGGTTCAGTTCGATGTTGTCGATACGGGGATTGGTATGACCGAAGAGCAGGTTGCCAACCTGTATAAGCCGTTCACGCAGGCCGATACTTCGACCACCCGCAAGTTCGGCGGAACGGGTTTGGGTCTGACCATCAGCAAGCGGCTGGCAATGATGCTCGGTGGCGACATTACCCTGGTTGAGACTACCCCAGGTGCGGGAGCTCACTTCAGGATCAGCGTGGCGACCGGGCCCCTCGACAACGTGACGATGATCGATGATCCCGCTTCGACCACAATGGTCATCGACAAGCCGAGCGAACGGAAGGGAGAATCCGAAGAAGCCTGCTTGAGCGGTTGCCGCATCCTGCTTGCCGAAGACGGTCCAGACAACCAGCGTCTGATCGCACACATGGTGAGGAAAGCAGGAGCAACCGTGACCGTCGTTGAGAACGGGAAGCTGGGGGCGGACGCGGCCCTTGCCGCCCGGGACCGCGGTTGCCCATTCGATGTCATTCTCATGGATATGCAGATGCCCGTCATGGACGGCTATGCGGCGACCAGACTCCTTCGCCAGAAAGGGCACACCGGATCGATCATTGCCCTGACTGCCCATGCCATGGCCTCAGACCGTGAGAAGTGCCTTGCGGCCGGCTGCGACGATTACACCAGCAAGCCGATAGACAAGCGCAGGCTGATCGAGGCCATCCGGCAGCAGCTGCGGCGGTCCGCCGCAACGATGGAGGCAACGGCATCCGGAGGCGAGGTCCTGATTCAGGTGGCAGCCGACTCAACTTGCGACTCGTGACCGACAGGTAAGGCGCGTTAGAAGATATTCACGATCGCAGGGGCGACCGCATGGATCCTCAGGGGCAATGAGCCGGGACGTCTTTGCCCATCGCACTCGGTGGCAGGACCACGCCCCAACCGGACTCCGTCAAGACCCATTGTACATAGGTGCTGCTGTTTGGGCCCCAGACCAGGCTGTAGTGGCCTCTGCACGGATAGTCGGGCGATCGCGTCTCGATGAACGTAATCACGGGTTCGCTTGCCGCGCCGGTCAACTCCGCGAGGACGTAGGCACGGCCCGCTCCCATGTCACCCTCCGGCGGAAACAGATCTTCTCGAACGTAACTGTACGGCTCCGCGGCACTGACCCAGACCTCCCAGCGATGCAACTCCGCCGAGTCAGCATGCTTGACCACAAACCATGCGTGGATGGCAATGGACTCGACCAGGGGAAGAGGGGCAGCATAGAGCCGGACGAAGGCCTCGCCGTCGTGGCATAACGAATCCAGTGGCGAAAACGGCGTTTGATCCGGCGGCTGGGGAGCGCCCAGGCAAGCCATGATTGATGCCGTCGCCGCCGCGGTCAAGGTGAAACACACCGCCCGCGGGGAGCGATACGCTTGTCTACTGATGCCGCATGCCACAGGCTCAACTCCGGGCTTCGAACGGAACCCCACGATGCCAGTATACCACATGATTTCTCGCGAGTACGATGGGATTGAAACTGGTGGCAAGACAGCAGGGGCAGCCGGGTGACCCGAAAGGTCGATCGTGCCATGGATTGCAGCAGCCCGTGAAGCTGCGTGACGGGATCGGAGGTTGGAGGGTGTGAAGTCCATGCTCAGGATTGCCTTGGGATCGTCCGGTTCGCGCATGCGCTCGCCCGCCGGCGGACTGCAGGTGCAGGGCAAGACAGGATTCTCGGACGCGTTCGTTTCCGAGGCGCCTGACGGGATTTGCTGGAGTCAGGTCATACCAGAAAACAACAAGGTTCCCCATTTGACAAGCGGGGAGACATATTCGATATCATCAGGGGGAAAAGGGGGCTTCCATTCGAACGTCCGGGAAGTGTTTGAAGGAAGCACGTCATGTCAATTCCGGTATCTCGGCGAAAGAGCGACCTTCGGCTTGCGTTGGGCGTAGCAGTCCTGGGCACTCCCCGCGTGCTCTCTGCTTGCGGGGAAGCTGCCGGTCTGACGCAGCGGCTGGATGGCATAGCGGAAGTGGGTCTGGGGTGCGCTTGTATCGCGGCGGGCAAGGTGCGGATGCCCGAGTGGGTGTGACTCATACTACAGGGTCAAGTAACGCGGAGACCTCGACCATGTTCGACACGGCGACCGAGATTCTGCCCCACGAAAGCGTGCTTCTCGTCAGAGTGTGCAAACCCATACTTGACGAAGCGACCATGCGGAAGCTCGTCGTCGACGTGCGTGCTGCGGCCGCCAAACGGACCGGCGTGCCTATTGTTCTGGACGTCAGTCGGGTGCACTTCGCTCCGAGCGGTTCACTTGGCCTCCTCGTGCAACTCGCCCAGCGTCTCAGACTCGAAGGTCGCAGGCTCGTCTTGGTCAACCTTGATCCCCACCTTCTCACGACCATTCGAGTGACCCATCTCGACTCCGTTATCGAGATCCACGATAGCGTGGACCGGGTCGCAACCTCCTTGCCGAAGAGCGTGCAGAAGTCCGACCAGCATCACCTCGTCGCAACCGTCGTCGGCCAGCAACTTCCGCTTGCCGACCATTGAGTGTTGCCGGCGGTCAGCTTCGCGGAATCGTCTCGACTGGTGCGACCTCGATTGCCAGGAGAGTCGCGATCTCCGGGCGCGGGCTGTCACGTACTTCGCTGCACGAGACGCCACCGAAGGCCTCGGGTGGGCGAGATCCTCGGCGGAATCCGGAGACGACTGGGTGACAATGGTGCTGCCTAGGGCGACGGAACGGTCACGTCCTCCGTCAGGCACATGTTACCATGTTCCTCGTCCATCCAGCAGTACTCAACTCGGTATACGCCGGGTGTGAGGCCCTCGACGGTGGTGGTGGTGTCATAGCAGCACAGACAGTGACAGCCCGTTGTGAGCAATTCCTTTTCCTGGAAATGCAGGAACGCTCCGTGAACATCCAGCGTGACCAGGATATCGTCGAGGCAGCAGTTGTACGCAGCGTTGCGGTGTGTGACCTGAAGAGAACGGCTCTGTACGGTCACGTCGAGTTCATCCTTGCCGCACCAAGGATAACCGTCCTTCAGCAGCGGATTGCCGGGCATGCACTCGCTTCTCCAGGTTCTGGAGATGTGAGCGCCTTGCATAACGCATCTCGGATCCGCTGGGTGGCCTGAACCGCTGTAGCATCGCTGGAAGGCGCCGAAATCGGCCTGATCGACGTCGGCGTCCGAATCGAAGTCCTTGGCCTCGCAGCCGGCGGGGAAGGCGATCGTCGGACCTGCGGCGCAGGGTTTGAACGCACCGAAATCGTCGAGATCGACATCACCGTCGCGGTCGAAGTCGCCGAGGATCACGGGTGGACAACCGGAGGCATCGACAAGTGTACCCGGCACGGTGTCGGGACAGGCATCGGCGCAGTCGGGTACCCCGTCGCGGTCTGCGTCGTCGTCCTGGACCGTGACCGTGACCTGGCAGGTCGCGGTGTGGCCGGCACCGTCGGTGGCGGTCAGGGTAACGACGGTGTCCCCGAGGCCGATCACCGTTCCGGCCTCGGGCGACTGGGTTGCGGACACCGAGCAGTTGTCGGCGAATTGAGCCAGCGGCACCAGGTTGGGAAGCACCGTTTGGCAGTTCCCGTCCGCGGCCAGCGGTGCCGGAGGACTTGGACAAGTCATCGTGGGCGGGGTGTTGTCCACGACCGTCACTGTGATTTGGCAATTGGCAGTCAAGCCGGCGCCGTCGGTTGCCGTCAGCGTAACGACGGTATCGCCGAGTCCGACGAGCATTCCGGCAGCGGGGACCTGCGTCAGAGTCACGGAGCAGTTGTCGGTGGCCACCACACTGCCGGTCAGATCAGGGACGGCGGCCTTGCAGTCTGTGTTCGCGTTCAGTGGTGCCGGGGGAGCGTTGCAGGTGATGGTTGGTGGCGTCACGTCGACTACAGTGATTTTGACTTGACAAGTCGCCGTCAGGCCTGCGCCGTCAGTGGCGGTCAGTGTTACCACTGTGTCGCCCAGCCCAACGAGAGTCCCCGGGGCTGGGTTTTGTGTCAGACTGACGGAGCAGTTGTCGCCGGCGACCGCGCCGAGGGTCAGGTCGGGAATTGCGGCCTGGCAATTGGTGTTGGCGTTGATCGGTGCTGGTGCCGGTGGGCAGGCGATCGTCGGTGGTGTCGTGTCCACCACGGTCACCGTGACCTGGCAACTCGACTGATTGCCTACGCCGTCGGTCGCGGTGAGCGTCACAAAGGTGTTGCCCAAGCCGATGATTGCGCCAACCGCAGGGCTTTGGGAAATCGAAGCGCTGCCGTTGCAGACGTCGGATGCGGTAGCGGCAGATACCAGATCGGGTACAGCGGCCTGGCAATTCGCATCCACGGAGATGGGCGCCGGTGCGCTGGGGCAAGTGATGATCGGCGAGGTTGTATCTATGACGGTCACGGTCCGGCTCGCGCTCACCAGGTGCCCTTGCTCATCCTGGGCGGTCCAGGTGACGAGCATGCTGCCCAGCGGGAAGGTGACGGGAGCGTCATGGGTGACAGGCACGTTCGGATCGCACGCGTCGCTTGCTGTGGGCATGCTCAGGAAGGCAGCCACGGTCGGATCGATGGCAGGCACGCCGGACGGACCCTGGCACTCGACAGTCAGATCCGCGGGCAGATTGTTGATGATCGGCGGAATGGTATCGACCAAATGGATGGTGCGGCTGATGGTGATGGCGAGGTTGCCGGCCGCATCGACCGCACTGTAGGTCACAACGTAGTCGCCGCACTGGTTTGGTTTTACGACATCGCCCCCCACCGTTGCCGAGAAGGCGCCGTCGCAATTGTCGGCGGCGGTGGCTCCCTGCTCGACATAGACCGTAGAAGGATTACACTCTATTGTCATCTCACCGGGACCGTTAAGGGTGATGACCGGGGCCGTGGTATCTTGTACGGTGATGATGGCCGTGCAGTGGGAGCTGTTGCCGGCGTTGTCGGTTGCAGTGAGGGTGACGGTCGTTTCACCGAGGCCCACAAGCGTGCCGGCTTCCGGGCTCTGGGTCAAGACCGGATTCGGGTCGCAGAGGTCCACGGCTACGAGTGTGGGGATGAGGTTCGGGATCGCGGCCAGGCAGGAAGTGTTGGCGGACAGGTCTTGATCCGCGGGGCACTGTGTGATGGTCGGCGGCGTGCGGTCGAGGAAGAGCGTGGCCGTGTCGGAGATGATCATCTTGCACTCGTTGGACAGGACCACGTCATAGTCGCCGTTATGGCCGGCGTTGAAACCGGTGATGGTCAGCGTGTTTCCTGTCTCGCCTGGCAGTTCAGACCCATTCTTGCGCCACTTGAAGGTCGGCGCGGGTATTCCGGTCGCGGCGACGGAAAGGACAACGGTCGCGTTGAGGCAGATCTCGCCGCCCACGGGCTGCTGAGTGATGACTGGTGGACTGTAGACGGTGAGCCGAACGCTGTCGGCGTTGTAGTCGACGTGCCAGCACTTCTCGTTGAGGAGCGGCGGAAGGTTAAGCAGGGTGAAGGTTCCAGTGATCGATCCGGCCGTCACGACATCGTAGGACGATCCCGCCGGTGGGTCGTAGCCGTTAAGGAGCGTCAGCGTGGCGCCGCCGGCGAGTGCGGCCGCACCGGTCACGTTGAGCCGGTCGTATCCGCTGCCGGGAGTGGTTCCACCGATCTCGATAGCCAATCCTCCAGTGGTGTTCTGCGTATAGGTTGCGGACATGTCGACCTTGCCGGGCGACAAGAGGCCGGGGCTCACCACTCCTGACGACTCAACGACGGCATTGACTGTTCCGTTGCCGCGCAGCTCACCGCCCTGAATGGCGGCCAGCGTGGTTGCCACCAGTGTTCCGCCATCAAGTTCCGTGACACCAGCCGACTGAGTGTACTGCCTGGTGGCCGTGAACGTGCTGCTGGTTCCGGCCCGGATGGTCCCGGCGTTGGCAAAGTCACCCGTCCGGGTGTGGTTGCGACCGTTGGTGACCGTGAAGCTGCCGGCAGAGGAGTTGGTCGCGAAGCCGCGCAGCCCGTCCTGGCTCGATTGATCCGCGATCTGCGAGGCTGGCCCGTCGAGCACGATCGTCGCGGCGTTGGTGACGATGTTGGCGTTTGGGAAGTAGAACTTGCCCTTGATCGTGTAAGTGCCACCAGTCAAGGTTGACCCGGCGAAGTTCGGGAAGTTGCACTGCAGGTACAGGGTTCCCGCCTCGACCGAGACCGTGCCGTTGTTGTTGAATGACTGGAGGTAACTGCTGTAGTGGGCAAACAGTGCTTGGCCCGTGCCGCGTTTGGTGAATGTGCCGACGTTGGCGAGGGTGTGATTTCCGTAATTCGAGTACCATCCCAGGTTCGAGCCGGAGTCGATCGTGAACTGGCCGTTGTTGGTCAGGGTCGTGCCGCCCCCGCCGTAGATGTTGCCACCTGTCCAGGTCATGGTGCCGTCGTTGGTCAGGTCGCGATAGAGGTAGACCGAGTTGGTGATACTCAGGCTGGCCCCGGCGGCTACAACCGTCGAACCATACCAGCGGTCATCGATTAACTTCCCGGTCATCGTCCCGCCGCTCCAGGTCGAGGTACCCTTGAGCGTCAGCGTGCCGGTGCCGCCCAGCGCGCCATTGGTGAATGCCAATCCGCCGGCCAGTTCCTTCTGGGCTTCATCCTCGAAATTGGCGGTGCCGCCGGCGATCGCCATCCGGCCGGTGCCACCCAGCGTGCCGGTGAACGTGGCGGTCCCGCTGTAGAC
>JAGNEZ010000004.1:13477-53329 GCA_018003015.1 Phycisphaerae bacterium
CGACCGAGACCGTGCCGTTGTTGTTGAATGACTGGAAGTAACTGCTGTAGTGGGCAAACAGTGCTTGGCCCGTACCGCGTTTGGTGAATGTGCCGGCGTTGGTGAGGGTGTGATTTCCGTCATTCGATTGCCACTGCAGGCTTGAGCTGAACTCGGCGGTGAGCTGGCCGTTATTGGTCAGGGTCGTGCCGCCCCCGCCGTAGATGTTGCCACCTGTCCAGGTCATGGTGCCGTCGTTGGTCAGGTTGCGATAGAGATAGACGGAGTTGGTGATACTCAGGCTGGCCCCGGCGGCCACGACGATCGAGCCGGCCCCGGTCATCGTCCCGCCGCTCCAGGTCGAGGTACCCTTGAGCGTCAGCGTGCCGGTGCCACCCAGCGCGCCACTGGTGAATGCCAATCCGCCGGCCAGTTCCTTCTGGGCTTCATCCTCGAAATTGGCGGTGCCGCCGGCGATCGCCATCCGGCCGGTGCCACCCAGCGTGCCGGTGAACGTGGCGGTCCCGCTGTAGACGGTCAGCGGACTCGCGCCTTCGAGGGTGGTGTTCGCCAGGGCGTGCGTGCCACTGAGGTAGAGTGTTGTGCTCTCGGCCACATCGAAAGTGCCGCTGGCGCTGGTGCCGTTGCACTGCAGGTACAGGGTTCCCGCCTCGACCGAGACCGTGCCGTTGTTGTTGAATGACTGGAAGTAACTGCTGTAGTGGGCAAACAGTGCTTGGCCCGTACCGCGTTTGGTGAATGTGCCGGCGTTGGTGAGGGTGTGATTTCCGTCATTCGACTGCCACTGCAGGCTTGAGCTGAACTCGGCGGTGAGCTGGCCGTTATTGGTCAGGGTCGTGCCGCCCCCGCCGTAGATGTTGCCACCTGTCCAGGTCATGGTGCCGTCGTTGGTCAGGTCGCGATAGAGGTAGACCGAGTTGGTGATACTCAGGCTGGCCCCGGCGGCCACGACGGTCGAACCGGCCCCGGTCATCGTCCCGCCGCTCCAGGTCGAGGTGCCTTTGAGCGTCAGCGTGCCGGTGCCGCTCGAAGTCCCGCCGCTGAAGGCACACCCGCTGTTCATGGTGGAGACTTCGTCGATGCTCAGTGTTCCGCCGCTGAGAACGAACGCCTCCGAGCAGGTGAGGCTGCGAATGCTGGTACTGCCGGATGAGAACGTGACGGACGCGGTACCGGCCACGTCTGGGATGAGGACATCGTCTCCCGCGCCCGGCACGCGGTTGAGATCCCAGTTGCCGGCCGTATGCCAGGACCCCGTTGCCCCCGAGCCGGTCCAGGTGATTGTGCCAGCCGAGGCGCCGGCGGTGATCAGACCCACGAGCAGAACGATACTGCGGAGGCATCGTTGAGGCTTCATCTCGCCTATCTCCTGGGTGCACAGGCCGCTCGCCTAGTCCGGCCGGAAGTGGGGAGCTACCTCACCTGACAGGCCGGCAGGGCCGTGCGGAGGCCTTGTGCAGCCGTCTATGCAGGATGCGAAGCAAGGGCGACGGGGGTGCATGATTCGACGGTCCCGTTCAGCCCGTGTGCCCTGGCAGATGAGCCCCGGCGACGTCGTGTGTAGATTGACTAGTATAAGTATATACGCCGATTACTGGACCCATGATAGGTGAGTATAACACGAGACCTACAGATGTCAAGTGTAGGTTATCTAAGTCGACTTAATCCGGCGGGTGCTGGGCGGTGTCGGTTTCCCATGCGCGCTCGAATCGGCGTCGAACCATGCCGCGGCTGCTGACAAAACCGTAGCAGGAGTACGTGGCTGTGGACTCGAGGAGACCATCTTCGCCGGGTCTCCCCGGCCGCGACGATGCACAGACGGGTGATGAGACTCACACTGTCGTCGTGGGGCTATCCTTCGATCACTGCGCTGGTATGTTGGCGCAGTCGATCGGCTGGCCGTTCTCGTAGCAGAACCGCTCAATGGTGCTGGTGGTGCTGAAACCCCCGAGACCACCGGTCAGCAGGTTGGCCAGAAACGTGCCCACAAACGTGGATGTGCCCCAGGCTAGGAACTTCTCGCCCTTGCAGCCGGTGCCCATCAGGCTGACCGTCACCAGAACCAGCAACAACCGAGCAAGCCGTCGTTTCCTAACTACACGCATTGGATACTCCTCTCGCTGAGCCCTTGCGGTGCGTCGACCATGACGTACCCATTGCATCGCGCCGTGAATCAGGGCCGCTACCCGGCGGCCAATCGACCAGAAGCCGCATCCAGATCCGGCAATTCCGCCCTCCGGAAGGACGGACCGCCCGTCCGCGCCTGACGGTGAGCCACGCCACGCTCTACGGGGACTCCTCGGAAGAGACCCCGGGGGGCCGCGGTCAGTCCCTGACCTTCACTCCCTACCCCACGATCGCGTTCCGAACTTCAACGCCAGCAGGGCCAACAACATACATGGAAGGGGGGCCGCGCCCAGCATCCCGCAGGCATTGAATTGGGTCAGCACCGTGGTAATCCTCCGCTCTTCCTGCCTGTTTGTGGGATCGGGCCGGCCGGTGTCCCCATCGCAAGCATCCCCCATACCATCGCTATCCGTGTCGAGTTGCTCAGGATTGGGCGCCTGCGGGCAGTTGTCCAGGCAGTCCGCGACGCCATCGCTGTCCGAGTCGGTGTCCGCCACTCCGCAGCCGCAGGTGCCGAGCACGCTCTTGGTCGGATCGGCCGGGCAGGCGTCCGCGCAATCCGCCACGCCGTCGCTATCGGTGTCGGTATCCGCCACGCCACAACCACAGGTGCCGGGTGTGATCTTGGCCGGATCCGCCGGGCAGGCGTCCGTGCAGTCCGCCATGCCGTCGCTATCGGTGTCGGTGTCCGCTACGCCGCAACCACAGGCTCCGAGCACGCTCTTGTTCGGATCCTCCGGGCAGGCGTCCGTGCAATCCGGAACGTCGTCCCCGTCGGAATCGGCATCGGGCATCCCACAGCCGCAGACTCCCGGAGCCGTCTTGTTGGGGTCGGTTGGGCAAGTGTCAAGGCAGTCCGCGGCCCCGTCGTGATCCGAGTCCGTGTCGGGCACGCCGCATCCGCATTGTCCGGCCAAGGTCTTGCCCGGATCATTCGGACAACCATCGAGGCAGTCGAGCACTCCGTCGCCGTCGGAGTCGATGTCGGGCACACCGCATCCGCACACCCCCGGGTTGGTTTTGGTCGGATCAGCCGGGCATTGGTCGACGGGACCGGCGATCGCGACCAGGACTCCGTCCACCGCGATCACCGTCACCTGGCCGTCAGATGCTCCGGTGCCGAGCAGGTCAAACTGCAATCGGACCCGGGTGCCGACCGGAACGGTCGAAAGGTCCGCCGTGACTGTGAACCAGCCGTCCCGGGTCGTCGAGGGGGTCCGGGTGACGATCAGGGGGTCAAAATCAATGTTCCCGGGCGAGTCGTTGTAGAAGTAGTCATTGACCCCCGCGGTACTGATCAGCGGCGCGAGCGTGTCGGGATTCAGGAGCCGGGCGGTGAACGCGTCCGGCAGGGCACCGCCGCTCACGAAATCGCCGGCAGCGACCAGGGTGTACTCAAAGATGAGGGCGTTGCCTTCCGGGAGGATGAAGTCCTGATAGAGCGTGCTGGTAGCCGGCGCGCCGGCCATCCCGGCTTCCTGGAGCATCGCGAAGCCCCCGTGCTCATCGGCCAGGGTACTGACTACGCCCCCGGCGTTGATCTGCCAGCCGGTCAGGCCGCTCTCGAAATCAGGGTTGATCGCCTGGGCGCCGGCCCCTCGAGCGAGGGCCAGGCCGATCACCACCGCCACGACGAAAGCCCAGCCTCTTCCCCACGGCGATTGACTGAGGACGTTCATGATATGACTCTTTCCTTCAGAGCTGAAAACCTTGCCTGACTGCCACGATCGGAGGACGATTCCATCTTACCTGGAATCACCTTTCAATTCCCTCCACCGGCCGGAGCTTTTCGCAGAACCAGCCGGACCGGCGTGCCCTTGGCCGGCAGATCGGCCTTGCTGACCTCCAGCCCCGAGGCGTCGCCTCGGTAGGGGTTTCCGACATCCTGGGTCAGGTTCAGCAGGCAGGTGGGGTCGTACCATAGGGCGATCAGGGACTTCTCCGCATCGGCGGTGAAGTACTCTCGCTTGGTCGTCTCGTCCTTGGCGAAGAACGAACCGGTGAAGGCCCAGACCATCCGGCCGGGGGGCTTGCCGGTCCGCCGGTCGGTCAGGAGGCTCTCGATCGGCTGCTGCTTCCAGGTCCCGTCGGCCTGGCGGACCTCCACGCCGATGGTCACCCGGGTGGCTTGGCCGGTACGTGACGCCCAGTAGTCTTTGCCGGGAGCGGTTACTTGAGGTGCTCCGGCCGGGCGGGCGTTGGCCGCCGGGTCGGAAGTGGGGTTTCGCCCGGCCGCGAAGTCGCCACGGGCGTCCGAGTTGACTTCTCCAACGTCGTATCCGGCGATGAGCATGGCCGACTGGAGATGCGACGGCTGGCAGGCCAGGCTGAACAGGCTCTCGTACTCTTTCCCGCCAGTGGCCACGGCCAGGTACTCGAGAATGCCTTGCTCAATGCACACCTGGCCGTCGATCTGCAGCTCTGCCGAAGACGGATTCACGACAATGCCTGGCAGGCGAACGGTTTGGCCAGCCGCTGGCCCACCGGCGGGGGCCCCTGGTTTCGAACAGCTCGTCAGCAGCACAGCCAGCGATGCGAGGGCCAGTCCGCCGATATGCCATGCCCAGGGAGGCCGCCTCCCGGTGTTGTTCGTCCTGATCGTGCTCATACTCGCTTCTCCTTGCTGCTTCATGGTCCTCTGAGTAGTATACCGCACATTCTCGCACGTGTGCTCAGCTCGACTCTTGCCCTTTCTCGGCCGCTACGCCGCGGGGCGACGTTCCGCTATTGTACCCGCGTCTCGACCTACGGCGCGTTTCGTCAAATGACAGGATCGCAGCAGGTGCCAATCCGACCGGGTCATACGGAGTCAATCCTCGTGACCGGCTGAGTGCGTGGCGGGTAACGGGCGTCTGGGTGCTCACAGGGGCGTGGTGGAGCGTCTGAGCACAGCGGGTCGAGCATCGTGATCTCAGACCCGGTCCGCTGGGGACTCGTCCCCGCCAGCTGCACGTCCATCATCAGAACCCGGTGACCTCCCGACGGTCGCGGAGGGTGGTCTATCCGTCGCATCGCGGATCAGCGAGGACGGTTGGGCTGCTGACGCAGCGGATGAAAGCCGCCAAATCGGCTGCGTCGACGGTTCCCGTGAAGTCGGCATCGAAGCACGAGCAAGCTCCTTCGACGGGGTTCGCCTTGTCGGTGTAACACCTCTGAAAGGCGCCGAAGTCGTCCTGATCCACGTCTCCATCCGCGTCGGCGTCGGCTGGGGGATTGCTGCAGGGTGGCAAGGGCCTCTGGCCGAGTTCGAAACGGACGAATGTCCACCGGGAGTCGGAGCCCCCGATTCCGCCGGAGTCGTTGTCGCCCCACACCACCCGGGCCAGGGCCCGGTCCAGCGCTTCCGTGCGGCTCTGCATGCCCACCATCCGTCCGTCCATGTAGTAGAGTACCGCCCCTCGAGCCTGGTCGGCGGCCGGCTCATAGATCATCTGGTAGGTGTGATACTCCGCTGCCGGATCGAAGGCGGCGAGGTGCTGGAACGGCTCCAGCGCAAGTCCGTTCGTCCAGAGCCCTGGGTCCAGCAGTCCACCGGGAGTCACCAGGCTGATCGACCAGGCATCGCGGTCGTCGTTGACTTCCAGGTAGCTCTGATAGAGGCCCGGTGCCGTGGCTGGACGCACCCGCGCGGTCAAGGTCCAGCCGCGCGGGTCCGACCAGTGCACCGGGCTCAGCCGGTATTGGTAGTTGGCCCGCCAACCCTGGGCAACGGCTATTCGCCAGTGGGGTTGGCCGTCATCGCCAGGTTCCATGGTGGCGTCGGGCGCGACGGCGTTTGTATCCAATGTCCACGGGGGTGTTTCGAGCAGAGGATCGCTCATTCCGCGATGGGTCAGCACGGTGGGGATTCGTGTCTGGACATTCAAGTCAAATCGGCCCCTGGAGTCGTCCGCGCTTGCCACTCGGATCAGGTATGATCGCCCCTTGGTGACTGGTACCAGCAGGCAGGTGTCGCTTTCTGGGCAGGGGCCTTCCGGACAGAGATGGCTGCAGCCGAGTTCCTGGCCGCCGCACTCGTCCAGCACCGAAAGTGTCGTGTTGATGTCGGTGCCGCAGGTATCGATTACGAGGTCGCCCGTGATTGGGGTGGTGTAGCGGTACCAGACGTCCGGAGGGTCGGACGATGCGTCACAGGAAGACTGGCCGTCGTTCGTGGCCCCGTGAGTCGTACCGAGGGTCACGCCCTCGCTGATGGCCGGGGCCTGGGAGCAGTGGTCATTACCGCCAATCGCCAGGACGAGGAGATTGTCGAAGAAGATGTGCGAGGAGGCCGCGTTCGTCTCGTTCGTCCATCGGTTCTTGAACAAGGCCAAGAAGTTGGAGGGGCTGCTCGATTGGCCTGCAACCGTTGTTGCGCAGATCGGCTGGCCGTTGACCTTCACATCGAGAGATTGCCCGACGAGAACAGCTTCGAGACGGAACGGCTCGCTGGTTTCCAGCACGCCATCGCCGTCGGCGTCGAACGGCTGGCCGTTGATGGATCGTGGCAGTCCGCCGGCTTCCTGGAAGACGTGCAACTCGTCGAGGTCTTGCAGGCCGGGAGTGAATGGATTGTCGGCGAATAGCGTGGCCAGACCTGAGCCGTTCGTCGTCATCTGGCCGACATACAGGCCGCCGCTCGGATGGAACTGAACGGTGATCTGGCCGGCTGAGTTGGGGTCCCCGATGGAGGCGTCCGACCGTGGTTTTCGGAGCATGAAGCCGCCGGTGTTTCTGCCGGCTGCCTGAACCGGGTTGTCTAGCGAGAATCGAACATCTGCGGAGATCGACAAGTTCCTCAGATCGACGTCCAGCACGGCCGCGCCTGGCCCCGACGCCGTCGCCGCGTTGCCCTCTGAGCCGAACACCCACAGCTGCGCGTCCTTGATCTGGGCAACGTTCGACAGCGAGCCGAGCGTGGTTCGCTCGATCCAGGGGATCTCGGGGGCCTCGGTCATTCCCAGGGAGTCGCTGTCCGGTCGTGTGAATGTGTCTTGGACGCCGAGGGTCGGAGTCTCCGGGAAGGCCACCTTGGCGAGGTAGATCGATGCTCTGCCTTCATGTGACGAGTAGTAGCTGACCCAAAGGGTGTCATTGTGCCAGACGAGGCCGGGGTAGCTCGTGTCACCACCGGAAGGCAGCGAGAGGCACTCAGTCAGCGTTCCGGTGGTCGGGTCAACCCAGCTCAGAGCCGTGCGGACGGCGCCGTCGTAGAGGCGCGTCGCGGCGATGAACCGCCCGTCGGGCAGGCGGAGCATCTCAGGTCCGCCGACGGAGAAGCCCAGTGGCAACCAGTTCCACTGGGCATACGGCGGGTAGGCCGTTCCCCACGCCCCCTCTCGGGCGAGAACACAGGCCTTGCCGTCCGGCATGAAGATGATACGTGACGTTTCGTTGGGTTCAACTGGAACACCCATGTCCGGCACCAGGGTATCGAAGTGAACGCCGTCTGTGCTCCGGTACAAGCGGATGAACGCTCCCGAGGTCCAGGAGTACCCGATGCCGTAGGCGACGTTCTGGTGCCATGTGATCCGCCAGAGCCAGATATTCGGCTCGCCGATCTCGACGCGGTTTGTCCAAGTCGAGCCATCGGTGGAGAAGAACGCGTAGTTACGATGGGTGATGCCACTGACAGGTGGATCGGTACGAGAGGCGAGGTACAGCATCAGCCGATTGTCCGGAGTGACAGTCAGGTGTGGATCGCGGTAGTCTTCCGTAGGGTTGGCCAGCAGGGCAGCGGTGGTCCAGGTCTGCCCATCGGCTGAGCGCAGAATGCGGGCCGAAGCCGGAAGTGACACATGCCCATCTCCTTCGCGGAAGCAACAATAGAATGCGCCGTTGTGGAGCACCAGATCAGTGAACGCATTGTGCGGGGCCTGATCCCAGATCTTCTGCACACTGAGAAGCTGCTGGGCGGCGCCAGGCAGGGCCCACACCCAACACAGGATCCCGGCGAGGAAGGCATTGCCCGCCCACCTTCTCCTAAGGATCCGGCTCGAATACGACGCCGCGCTACCCCTGAGCTCGCCGGTCACGTCTTGTTCTCCTCGGCCCGACACGCGGGCGATGATCCTTTGCTCCATCCAGAACGAGACGGCGAACCCGCCCGATGATGAGCGGGCCCGCCGTCCTCGAACTCCTTCTCCTCCTGTCACATGAATACCGTCACATCACCATCCGCGCTCAGTCATCGCAACTCTTGTTCGCGGGTAACGATGGCCCGCTCCAGCAGTTGGTAAAGAATGCCAGGTCGGCGCCGTCGATGGTTCCGAGAGGTTCGGCCAGATCGAAGCAGGTGCATTCCTGCGGAATGGTTGCCGGCCCGCCGGTGAAGCAGAGCTGCCACTGGCCGAAGTCAACCATGTCGACATCACCGTCGCGGTCGGTGTCGGCAAACGGATCGGAGCAGAACGATGCCTGGCTGCCGAACTCGAACTGCACCATAGCCCACTTGCCATGTGACGGCCCGTTTCCGGAGGTGTTGTCGCCCCAGACGAGGCGCTGGTAGGTGGCATCGAACGCCTCGTCGCGGGTTTGGGTGTAGACCAGCGTGCCGTCGATGGTATAGGAGGCGGTCTGGGCGACCGGGTTGTAGATGATCTGATACAGGTGATAATCGGCGGTTGGGTCAATGTCGCTGATCTTGATCAGACCGAAGTCGGGTCCGGTCGCGTAAACGCCTTGCGGTACGGAGGACGTTCCGTCGATAAGATGGATGCACCAGGTGTCCTGGCCATCCTGGAGCATGATGTGTACCTGCCACTCGGTCAGGGCGGTCACCGCTTTGACGGTGGCGCTCAGCGTCCAGCCTTTGGGGTCCGCGAAGTCGGACGCCGTCAGGCCGGTGAACTGATAGTTGACGCGGTATCCTGCCAGCTGGGCGAGGAGCCAGTGGGGGGTGCCGTCGTCACCTGGTCCTTCCGCGAAATTGGGATTGTTGGAGTCGCGGGTCCATCCTTCGTCGAGCGGGTTGTTCTGGCCTTCGTGTTTGATGACCACCTTGTCGAAGGAGAGCTCAAGGTTGAAGCTGCCGGACGCGCCGTTCACACCCGCCACTCGAATCAGGTAGGTGCCGCCCTGCTGAACCGCCTGGGAGAGGATGGGAGTGCCGCAAGCGACTTGGTTGTCGAGGCTGCCGGGGCAGTTGGCGGGCTGGTGCAAGGACACAAGAGCGGCGAAATCGGCGTTGCTGACATCGATCTTGAGGCGGCCAGAGCGTGACGCGGTGTAGAGATACCAGACGTCGGGGCTGCCGGCGGTCGACAGGGTGCCACACAGGGCGTCGCCGTCGGCGGTGGCGAAGAGGCTCGATCCGGTGGTTGTGCCTTCTGTGATGGCGATTGCCGTGGCGCACTGATCGTTGGCCGGTGGAGCCTTACAGAGCACGTTCAGGGTGAAATCGCCTTGGGCGTAGTTGTTGCCTGAGACGCGGATCAGGTAAGTTGTGCCCTGGGTGGCGTCGATTTCGATCCGGGACTGCCGGTCGCACTCGTTGTCACCGCAGGCGAGTTCCGTCCCACCGCAGGAACCGTAGACCGAGACCACGGTGTCAAAGCCTGAACCGCAGGTATTGATCTCGAGGGGTGCGGTGCAGGAGGCGGTGTAGGTGTACCACACGTCGGGACTGCCGTCAGAACCTCCGCAAGTGGCTGTGCCGTCAGCACTTGCGCCGAGCGTTGTGCCTTGCGTCGAACCGTCGCCGACGGCGGCCGCACTGGCGCAGTTGTCGTTGGGCGGTGTCCCGCACGCCACGTGGAACCGGAACGGCCCTGCAGTACCGGCGTTGCCGGCCACGCGTATCAGGTAGGTCTGGCCCTGTGACACGGTCGTCAAGGCTCGCGATTGACTGCCGCAGCCGTTGTCGTCGCAGGCCAATTCGGTCCCGCCGCAGCCGCTGTAGACGGAGACGACGGTATCCAGGAGTGCGCCGCAGGTATCGAAGGCCAAAGTGCCCGTGCATGAGGCGGTGTAGGTGTACCACACGTCGGGGCTGCTGTTGGCGTCGCCGCAGCTGGCCGCCCCATCCGTGCTGGCCCCGGCGGTCACCCCGTACCACTCGCCCTCGCTGACGGGGGTTGCTTGGGCGCAGTTGTCGTAGGCGCAGGGTGGGCCGGCATGGATGTGCTGACCGATTTCGAACCGGACAAAGGCGTAGTGCGACTGACTTGGGCCGTACGTGCCGAACAGCTCGCCGCCTGTGGTGTCGTCACCCCACTGTACTTGATGGAGGGCGATATCGTAGACGTTGGCTCGCACGTCCGTGCCGATCTGGTTGCCGTCCACGTAGTACGAAACCGAGCCGATCCCTCCGTCGCCGGCCGGATCGTAGATGATCTGGTAGGTGTGATAGCCGTCTGCCGGATCCAGATCGTAGAGCAGGTCCTCAGGCTGGAACTGGGTCAGCCCGAGTGGAGATCGATAGACGCCTCGTTCGCCCACCGCGTCGCGGGCGATGATGTGCAGTCCCCACAGGTCTTTCCCGTCCATCACATAGAGCAAAGTGGTGAAGGCATCGGGCGAGCGAATCGCCCGCAGCGTGGCGGTCAGTGTCCAACCGGCCGGGTCATTGAAGTCCACTGGTGCGACTTGTCCTCCGGCCTCGTTGGCCCGGTACGCCAGGCGCGATCGGTCGTTCGCGTTGATCGCCCAGTAGTCCATGCCTTCATTTCCAGGTCCGCCGGAGTACCCGCCCGCGGCAGCCTCAGTCCAGCCTTCGTCCAGAATCGGGTGTTTCCTGCCGGAGTGCTCGAGAACCACGTTATCCCTGATGCTCAGGCGGAAATCTCCGGTGACCCCGTCGGCCCCGGCGACGCGAATCAGGTAGGTCTTTCCCGCCTGGACGGACAGGGCGAGGCAGGAAGGCGGACCTTGGCATGCGGTACCCTCGCATTCGTCGTTGCAGACTAGCTCAGCACCTCCACAGCCGTCGTAGACAGACAAGACGGTGTTCAGGGCAGAGCCGCACGTATCGATACGAAGGGTCGCGTCCATCGGGGGAGTGTACTTGTACCAGACGTCGGGGGCGGTGCTGGAGTTGCCGCAGGAGGCGGTGCCGTCATTTGTGGCTCCAAAGGTGCTCCCTTCGGTGATTCCCTCTCCGATTGCGAAGGCGTCGGCGCACTTGTCGTTGAGCGGAATGCCGCAGCGTGCCTGCAGGCGGAATACTCCCTTCGTCCCCCCGGCTCCTGCCACACGGACCAGGAACGTCTGTCCAACGCTGGCGGTGAGAGTGACGCAGGAAGCTGACCCGTCACAGGGCAGACCGGGGCACTGGTCGTTGCAGGCCGCCTCCGCCAGGGATCCACACGTACCGGTGTAGACCGCCAGGACGGTGTCCATCGGTGAACCGCAGGTGTCAAGCGTCAAATCTCCATCACAGGAAGCGGTGTAGGCGTACCACACATCCGGGCTGGTATTCGAGTCGCCGCATGAGGCGCTTCCGCCGGTGCTGGCTCCGAGAGTTGATCCGTAGGTGATTCCGTCGGCCAGGACCGCCGCTCCTCCGCACTCATCGTTGGGTGGAGCTGCCGGGCTGCGGCCGAGCGTCAACTCGCCGAAGGACCATCGCGAGTTGGAGGCGGGTCCGCCGGAGCTGTTGTCACCCACCACGATTCGCCTCGAACCGGCCGTGGCGTTGGGGGCGTCGTCGCGGGACTGCCAGGCCACCACCTTGCCGTCCAGGTAGTAGGATGCTGTACCGCTTGTCGGGTCATAGACGATCTGATAGGAGTGGAAGCCATCCCTGGGATCCAGGTCGCCTACGCGCACGGGCGAGAAGTCAGAGCGCATGATGTAGGCGCCGGCCGGGAGTGTACCGGTACCGTCCACGGCGTGGATCACCCAGATGTCCGAGCCGTCCTCGACCATCATATGGGCCTGCCAGATATCGCCTGATTCGACGACCTGGGCTCGCCAGGTTGCGGTCCAGCCGAGTGGGCTCTGCAGGTCAACAGCGCTCAGAGCCCGGGCGTAGTTCAAGAAGCGGCCCGCCACCACCTGCATGTACCAGTGATCTTCGCCTTCCGTTCCCTTGCCGACATCGTATACGGCGGCGTTGGTGCCGAGGGACCATCCCTCATCTATCGGGTTGTTCTGCCCGACATGGCGCACAACCAGGTCATCCTGCACCGCAAGGCGGAAGACACCTGTTTGACCATTTGCACCGGCGACACGGATGAGTAGTTGCTGATTGGCTTGGACAGGGAGCCTCATGCACGAAGCTGGGGCCGTGCAACTCGCGGCCTCCTCGCAGTCGTTGTTGCACGCAAGCTCGGTCCCCGAGCACCCGTCCAAAACTGAAAGGACCGTGTCAAGCAGCGATCCGCAGGTGTTGATCATCAGGGTGCCGGCAACGGGCGAGGTATAGGAATACCAGACGTCCGGGCTGCCGGCGGCGTTACCACAGGAGGATACTCCGTCGTTGGTCGCACCCACGGTCATGCCGTTGAAGATGCCTTCACCGATCGAGGTGGCATTGGCGCAGGGGTCGTTGACGATATCGACGAGGACCTGCAGGTCATCGAAATAGGCGTGGCTGGGAGCGCAGGATGCGCTGCCGGTAAAGCGGTTCTTCCACATCGCGAAGTAGTTGTGAGGACTGCTGGCTGTGCCCTGGACGCTGACTGAGGCGGTCTCCTCCTCGTTGATCAGCACGCGTAACGAAGTGCCGCGGAGGATTACCTTCATCTGGAAAGGCTCATTGCTCTCGAGTACCCCGTCGCCGTCGGCGTCAAACGGTCTGCCGTTGATCTCTGCGGGCAGAGCGCCGGCACCCATGAATTGATGCAACTGGCCAAGCGCCTGGTTTCCGGCCACCCAAGGGTTGTCGTAGAACGGCTGGTAGAAATCTGCAGCCGTGGGCAGTTTCTGGCTGATGTAGAGTCCACCAGCGGGCGTCATCTGGATGAGGATCTGGCCAGCCGATGTAGGGTTATTGATCGCGCAGTCGGAAGTGGGTTTGCGAAGGATGAAACCCGCACTGTTGTTGGCGCAGGCCTGTGTGGGGTTGTCGATGGCATAGCGGATTGTGGCTGCGATCTCGATATCGGGTGCGTCGATCTCCAGAATGGCCTGTCCTGGACCCGTTGCGGAAGCTCCGCTTCCTTCGGTGCCATACAAGAACAGCTCGTTACCCACAATCGAGGCTGCGTCGCCCAGAGCCCCCAGCGTGGCGCGTTCGACGTAGGAGATTCCCGGGGCCGGCGATTCGGTGGCTCCGATCGCCGTATCGTCTGCTCGCGTGAAGCTGTCGGTGATCTGCTGCCCGGGAGCCGCGGCGGCCCAAGCCCCAAGAACCGTGAAGGCCACCCACACTCCGTGACGTCCTGAGAATCTGCGCATCTTCTTTCTCCTTGTGTTGAGGAGCCGAGGCATCATCCGGCTCGCGTTTCGTCGGCGAACCAGGGTCTTTGCCCGACCAGGCGGTGCCCGGCAGACGCTCAAGCATGAGATGACCATCCGGTCGGGATGTGGGCCGGTGCGGTTTACGCGCGACGTCGCGGTCGCAGCGTCGTTGCCGCCAATCCCGCCAGAAGGGTCACGATGGACACCGGCTCGGGCACGATGTTCTTGCCGGTTTCGAGTTGCACAATCGAGTAGGAGGCGTTTCCCTCGCCTCCGGCACTGGTCGAGGCTCCCCACTGCAGTTCATTGAGGTTCAGTGCGGGGACGAGGCTGCTGGGCACGGTGCCGACCCAGGTGCCGTCAATGTAGTACTCCCCACTGTCAATCGCAGGGTTATAGTATATCTGATAGGTATGGAAGCCGTCCGTGGGGTCGACGGCGGCACTGATCAGAACCGGGCCAAAGGTGTCGGCCGCGGCGTTGTACAGACCCTTGGTGAGGGCCCCATCGCCCGCGGATACCTTGATTGCCCAGAGGTGCGTGTCGGTTCGGAACTCCGCGCCCACTCGAGGAAGGCCTTCGCTGTCCCAGTCGGCAGAGCCTACGGCTTTGACCCGAACGGTCCCCGTCCAGCCGGCCGGATCCCTCCAGTCCGTTTCCAAGGTCGCGAACCGATAGCGGTTGAGGCTCGAGGCGGGGCCGACAATCCTCCAGCTTGGCTCCGCCTCATCGCTGATGGAGCCGCCGGCATTGGGAGTGGTGAAGCCTTCGGTGAGGGGGTCGCTCGCGCCGAGATGCTGAGCAATGATACCAGCCTGCAATGCGCCAGCCAAGCCACCCAAGAGAGCCACAACCACGAGGCCACTGACGGATCGATGCAACATGGGGATGCTCCTTTCCTTGACTACGCGGCCACGCCCGACGCGACGATGTGGTGTCCGGGGACGCTGGGCCGACCACAAGCATGCGGCTTTCCAGAACAGGGCCTGCGTCGGACTACGAGACGGAGGTGCGCCCCAGGGCTTGCTCCAGGTGTGCTTGCCGAAAGGCCAACGATTGACTCCCCAAGCCCCACCGTTGCGCATGACCGCGACCAGCCGCCGCAGGTTCTGCACTTCTAGTAGAACATATCTTAAGTGCGGCGTTTGTCAAGCTTGATTCCGATGGGCGCCGGTCGCTCCGGCCGGTCGGGTGGCCAGGAGGTCCGGCAGAGCTCCAGCAACGGCTTGGTTCCCCGCCCCCGGAGCGGAATGGAGACCGCCCCCTCCCGTGTGCCCAGGAAGCGACCGGTACCAGGCCCCCGCCCGCCCGGCGGCTCGGCGGTGGCGTGGCCTTGACGATCGCCGTCGTGGAGACTAGAGTTCAGTGACAGTCGAAGCAGATCCACACCGCAGTCCATGGCCTCGGTCGACGGCTAGTGAGGAGGTGCTCTCATGGCATCGCCGCTTCACGTGCCATTCCGTCAGGGAAACAGGAGCGTCCCGGGAGTGTCTCGAGGCCCCCTCGGATTCACCCTGATTGAAGTTCTCGTGGTTGTGGCGATCATCGCCTTGTTGATCGCCATTCTCTTCCCGGCATTGCGAAAGGCGCGGCGGCAGGGCAGGGTCGTTGTGTGTTCGAGCAACATCGCCCAGCTCTGCCGGGGTATGATCGCGTACACGCACGAATCCAACGGGCACTATGCACCTCATCTGGCGAACTACCCGAACCAGGTTCAGTTCCAGCGAGATATGCGGCCATTCCCGGACTACCGAAGGTTGCTCTATGAGCGGTTTGCGAACAAGCAGGAGGATGCGTTGTGGTGTCCGCTGATTTCCACGGCGTACTACATGCAGCCAAGCAGGAGCCAGGCGAACCTCGGTGATCTCGAGGACGAGCGGAAGTGGTCCAAGGTGTTCTTCGTCGCTTTCACCTCCCCGAGCGGAGCAGGCTACGGCGGTTCGCCCAGTTACATGTCAGGCTACGCTGTCTTCGCGGGATTGACGACCAACCCCAAGCCGAAACCGGGCGAACCGGCGACCTACGCCGGTTTCTGGTCCTGGGACCAATCCGGCAACCGATATCGTGATCATGAACCTCGTCAGGCAGGTTACTCTCAGGACGCGATCATCGCGGACGTCAACGAAGCTTGGCCCAAGGAGGGCTATGGGACTCCCCTTCGGCCCCACAGAACGTATCACTCGGAGAACTGGGATGAGCTGATCGGGACTGCAGATGGAGTCAACCGCTTCGTTGACAGCAATGTCGGCTTTGGTGACGGCAGCGTGCAGACCCGAAGGAGATTGAGAAATCACGTTGGCCGGGACGGGATCGGCAGCAGCGCGACGGGATGTTATTCGTACTGAACTCGAAGGGGCGTTGAGAGCGAAACACGTTTCTCGGTCAGGAGGCGGGGTTCGTGCGGCCGGCAGGGTCGCTTCATTCCCCTGAGTAGAACTTCTCTACGGACCTGATTTCCAGGAGTCTCGAGATGCAGATGAGTCTGGGCCGAAGTGTCACGATCTGGCTGGCGGCGGCAGCGGCATCAGGTTCCTACTGCGCTGCGGAGGAGATGAGGATTGACCTGAGTCGTTCGGATGCCGCCGCATCGTGGATGTTCCTCAGAGACGGGGGACGGATCCAGAACGGCGAGATGGTCCTCGACGGCCGAGAGGACATCGCCCCTGCATTCCTGGAGCCTCATGCCTGGGGCGACGTGAAGCTGCAAGCTCGGTTCATGGTGGAACCGTCGGCACAGGGAGTGCTGGCCTGTGGCTTCATTGTCCGGGCTCAGGACGCTGAAACGTACTACTACGTCCACTATGACCGTCAGCAGGCGATCCTGGTTCGTTCCGACCCGAAGGTTTCCTGGAATGAGCTCAAGCGAACCGGCAATCTGGACAGGCCGGCAGGCCAATGGCACGAGGCGGCCATCGAGTGCGTCGGCGATAGCCTCAAGGTTCACCTCAACGGTCACCTGCTGTACGAAGCTCGCGACCCGCAGCTCAAGCACGGCCGTGTCGGCTTCTATGGTAGTCAAGGGATCGTTCACATCAAGGACATCGTGATCACCGGCCGGCCGATGAAGCCGGAGAACAAGCTGGCTCCTCCCCAGCAGCGATTTGCGTACGTTTGCCGTGATGCCGGTGCCGGAGCTTACGAGGCATTTCCTGATGTGTGTCGCCTGTGCGACGGGCGACTATTGTGCGTGTTCTACGCGGGGTATGGACATATTGCCCTTCCCAACGCCCAGCTCCCCAAGGGTGGCCGGATCGCTTTCTGCACCTCCAGCGACGAGGGACGGACCTGGAGCAAGGCCCAGACGCTGTACGATGGTCCGAACGACGATCGGGATCCTTCGATTACCCAACTGCAGGATGGGCGGCTCGTCTGCACGTTCTTCTCGCTGGAAGCCAAGCCCGGCGGGGGGTATCGCTGTCCCGGCAGCACGATGATCGTGTCCAGAGATCTGGGCCGAACCTGGTCGGAGCCCACCCTGATCGCCAAGGATTACTACTGCAGCTCTCCGGTCAGGGAATTGAGCGACGGCCGTCTGGTCCTGGGCCTTTACGCCGAGCGTCCCGATGGACAGTGGGGGGCGGTCACGTGTTCTTCTGACGGAGGGCAAAGCTGGAACCGTCCGGTCGACATCGCCAGTGCTGGTATGCCTCTGGCAGCGGAGACCGACGTCATCCGGTTGCGTGACGGCACGCTCTACGCTGCCCTCCGGGCCGAAAGCGGGAGCTGCGCCTGGTCGGCATCGGCCGACAACGGCCGATCCTGGAGCACCGCCCGGCCGATGGGTTTCCCAGGGCATTGCCCTTACCTCCACCGGGCGGCTGACGGGGCGATTTGTCTCGCCCAGCGGCTCCCCGAGACCTGTCTGCGGATCAGCCGAGATGAGTGTCGTACCTGGAGCGAGCCGATCGCGGTGGACGCTTTCATCGGAGCCTACCCGTCCATGGTCACGCTTCGCGATGGGAGCGTGCTCATCGTCTACTACGAGGAAGGGGATCAATCCAGTATTCGTGCCAAGCGATTTCGGCTGACGGGAAGCGGTGTCCAGTGGTTACCTCCCGCCGATGAGTCCCTGGCTCGTTGTGGGCTGAGGACGGAGAGTGTGAGTCGCATCTGGGACTTTGCACCCCACAATGCCTTCACTGATTTGGTGCGCCACGGGGACAAGCTGTTCTGCGTGTTCCGCGAGGCCACGGGACACGGTGTCAGCCCGACAGGGTCCATTCGGATCCTGTGTTCACGAGACGATGGATGCACGTGGCAGTCCGCGGCCCTGATCACGTCGCCCGGCCTGGATCTCCGGGACCCCAAGATTACTCTGACACCCGACCGCAGACTCATGGTCTATGCCGCGGGAGTGCAGGCCCAGGCCGTTGCCGGAGTAACCCACCGAAACTACGTCTGGTTCTCCCCCGACGGCAAGGACTTCGGCAAGGCGGCCGAGATCGGCGAACCCAACATCTGGCTTTGGCGGGTGACGTGGCACAAGGGAACGGCATACGGCGTCGGCTACTCAGTAACGAGCGATCGTCTGCTGCGACTGTACACCAGTACGGATGGGAACCGTTTCACCGTTCTGGTGCCAAACATGGGTCCTCAGGGCTATGCCAACGAGACTTCGACGATCATCTTTTCCCCCGACGGCACGGCACGTGTTCTCCTGAGGCGTGACCCGGAGGTGGGTATGATCGGCACTGCATCGCACCCCTATCGTGATTGGGTATGGCAGCCGCTGGATTGCCGCCTCGGCGGTCCCGAGATGCGGCAGTTGCCCGATGGGCGACTCCTGGCGGCGGTGCGCCTTTACGACAATCCGGTGCGTACGAGCCTCGCGTGGGTGGATCCGCAGAAACGCATCCTAGCCGAGGTCTTCTCCTTGCCGTCAGGTGGAGACACCAGCTACGCCGGAATCGCGGCAAGCGAGGATGATCGCCTGTGGCTCAGCTACTACTCATCGCACGAGGGCCGGACATGCATATACCTCGCGGTGCTCCGGTTGGACGGTAAGACAGAGCCGGCACGGTGATCAACAGCGACAGCTGAGGGTGCGTGCCTGTTCTCGACAAGCGCCCCTTGTATTGCCCACCGACAAGCATGGGGTAATCGCCCCAGATCTGCCGATATCGCACCGAAACGATGCGGGATGCATCTCTGCAAATACCGTTCTTGTCCGAGGTTGTGCGTTGCTTTTGCGGAAGCCTCCATTACACTACGACGTGTCACATATCCGTTGAATCTACATCGCAAAGCGCTCCGGACGAGGCTTTGGCGAACAATAGCAGAACGGACAAAGGAGGCAGCCATGCGACGGAGTTCTCGATGGGCGGCGCTTCTGGTGCTGGCCGGAATCCCGCTGGTCTATGCGGCTCTGGTTGTGCCCAATGACATCGTGCAGCCAGGGACTCAGCCGAACCAGGTGAGTAACCTGGAGTCTCCCGACAAGTGCGACAATTGCCACGGGGGCTACAACCGGGCGGTTGAGCCGGCCTTCAATTGGCGCGGCAGCATGATGGCCAACGCCGGCCGCGACCCGATTTTCTGGGCGACGCTGGCGATCGCGGAGCAGGATTTCGACGGCTCGGGTGATCTCTGCATCCGCTGCCACAGCACGGGCGGCTATTACGCTGGCCGGTCTGTCCCGACTGACGGCTCGGGATTGGCGGCAGGTGACGCCGACGGTGTGGAGTGCGACAACTGCCACAAGATGACCGACACGAACAACTCCGAGCACCTGGGAGTGATGGTCGCGCCGTTCATCGCCAACGACGGAGCAGGCTGGGGTTACTACGGCAGCGGCATGGAGTCGCTCTCCGGCGGCAACGCCAAGCTCGGGCCCTACAGCGATGCGGCGGCCAAGCACCAGTTCCAGCAGTCCAGGTTTCACCGCGACGTGGACTACTGTGGTACGTGCCACGACGTGTCCAACCCGGCGGTGGGCGACCTGGCCCACAACAATGGGACGCAACCCACGGCGGACTCGGTCGTCGCCAACGGTGTCCCCGGCTCGGCCGTAGACGGCAAGGCCGCGTTCAACAACTTCCCCTATCAGTACGGTGTCGTGGAGCGCACCTACAGCGAGTACAGCGCCGGGGCACTCTCGATGACCCTCGTTTCCAACTACGCCGGCTTGCCCGCTGATCTGAAGGCCGGCGCAATCAAGGCGGCGTTCGACAGCGCTGGAGGCAACTACAAGGACGGGGTTGACCGCTACTTTAGCTGCCAGACCTGCCACATGCGGGCGGTGATTGGCTATGGGGCCAACAAGTCCGGGATTCCCCTCCGACAAGACCTGCCGCTGCACGACATGACCGGCGGCAACTACTGGATGCCGGATGTTATCCTGTACCAGAACTCGCAAGGCACGCTGCGTCTGGGCGGCGGACTGACAAGCCTGCAGATGCTGGCCATCCAGGCCGGCAAGGTGCGGGCGCAACAGCAGCTCAGCCTGGCGGCGTCGCTTTCCGTGAGCGGCGATACCCTCAAGGTCACCAACCTGACCGCCCACAAGCTGATTTCGGGCTATCCCGAGGGCCGGCGCATGTGGCTGAACGTCAAGTGGTACGACAGCGCTAACATCCTGCTACGCGAGGACGGGAAGTACGATGTCGTCGCATCCGTCAACGGCACACCTGTCAAGAGCATCTCTAACCTCGACGACCCGAACACCAAGATCTACGAGGCGCACTACGGCATGACGCAGGAGTGGGCCGAGCAGCTTGTAACTCTGGGATACTCTGGTGACCTCCCCTTGAGCTTCGACCGCCAGACCGGTGCCGTTGCCTATACCCTCGGCCAACTGCGGACCAAGCGTCTGGCACCTACCATGCCACGTTCCACTTTGTCCTCAACAACACCGTGGCCATGGACAACCGCATTCCGCCTTACGGCTTTGCCTACGATGAAGCACGGAGGCGGAACGCGTTGCCGGTGCCGGCAGGGCAGTATGGCGACCCTGGAACCGGTGGCTACTACAACTACTGGGACGAGATCGCGCTTAATCCGCCAGCCGGCGCTACCTACGCGGCCATCCAGCTCCTCTACCAACCGACGAGCTGGGAGTATGTGCAGTTCCTGTACCTGGCCAACACCGGACAGAATGCTTTCCTGGCCAACGAGGGCGTCAACCTGCTCAACGCTTGGCTGAACACCGGCATGGCCGAGCCGTATGTGATGGCCGCGGCGACCTGGGGCAGCGCGCCGCCGCCGCCGTGCGGCACGCCGGGCGTCCCCCAAAACCTGCTCGCCAAGGCTGGAAAGAAGAGCATCACGTTGACTTGGGCGGCGGGCGCCCCGGCGCCTACGGGTGGCTACCGGGTCTATTACGTGCAGTCCGGCAAGCTCCAGTTCCGCGCTGGGGTCTCCAAGACTACACTGACCTACAAGGATACCGGATTAACCAGCCGCCAGGCCTACACCTACGTGGTGACCGCATGGAACGACTGCAACGGAAACGGCGTGTTTGATGCCGGCATTGACACGGAGAGTACGGTCAGCAACCAGGCCTCGGCCACGGCGCAGTAGCAGCTTGCCACACATGGCGACCACGATTCGGTGAGTCTCTCATGGGGCAGTTGCGTCTCCTGTTGGTCTTGCGGTGGTTCTCTGTCCGCACCGCCTGAAGGTGGGCGCCGTGCGGAGGACTTCAGTGCAGAGCCGGCATCTTCTTTGGCTGCTGTCCGCCGTCGTGGTCCGGGAGGCTGTGGCGCGCGGCATGGACTTGCCTCGGTTAGCGGCTACTCCATCCAGTCGGCACGGAAGACGACTCGGTACGGTCGGTTCGGGTCGCATCGTGGAGGTCGAGGGACGAGGATGAAGTCATCGGTTATCACCGGCTTCAGATCCTTGCCGTCAATGACCTGCACGTTCTTGATGCGGCGATCGAGAAAGTGTACGAACGGACGGCCACCCCGCTGGGAGCCGTTTGTGTTGACGGCGGCGAAGCTCTTGTCCCCGAGATTGGGCCTGATCTCGAGGGTGTGGACCTGGTTCTCGACAGTCAGAACCTGCTCATAGGCCAGCTTCCCCGGGGCCATACGGGCTTGCCATGCCGGATCGCCGTAGAACGCCACCACATCGCGGTCAAACTCCAGTCCGCGTCTGTCTTCGGCACTCGTGCCCGGCTCGCCCAGCCGATGCACCAGGGCGTGCTGATTGGCAAAGAACGCCTCGGAGAACGTGTATCGGCCGGGCTGTTCCACGAAGTAATCCAAGCACCCCCAGCCTCCGTAGCCGTACCACGTCGATACGGTGTAGCCCAGCATTTGCGTGACTCCGGCCGAGTTCAACCAGGCCAGAGCCATCGCGTCAAGGCCATCGACGTGACCCATCAGGCAGTTGCCGACCGGCATGTACACCTTGGTATTGGGCGAGTCAATTGGGTGCCTCGTACCCTGGGTGTCGAGCCCGTAGAGTCTGCCCTTGGCGCACTGGAACCGGCCGTTGCGATACCTGAAGCCGATCTGCCAGTCTCTCTCGGTCGCATGGCCGGAGGTGACAAAGAGATCCGCCTGATACTCGTTGAGTGTATCGACCAGAGCCGCGGTCGTGTCATCCGGCCCGCGAAGTTGCTCGACCTTCCCGCCGGGTTGCCTGCGGACCATTTTGCCTTTCACCAGTTCATCGTACCAAAGCCCTTGTTCGCAACACTCCAGGGCGACCTCGGTGCCTGCGGCGACTTTGCGGACGACCAAGGGGGCGTCGTATCGGGCGATCCGCAACGCATTCGCGGCATCGTATCCGGTCAGGATGCCCCAGCGGGTGTCGGTGTAGGAATCGTCGTCAAGCCGCCGTGTCAACCGATGCACTTCCGCCACGAACTGGCGGTTTGCCTCGGTCGGACGGGCCACGAAGCAAGTATGCTTCGGGAATCGCCTCCTCAACTCCTCCAGTGACTCAGCCACGGCTTGGTCGTAGATGATCACCTTCGCGCCGTGCTTCCTGACCAGGGCCTCGACAACCGGCTTCCAGTCATCCTGGTCGTAAGTCGATCGCGATACAGTGACAGCGTACTCCGTGCGGGCCACTGTCTCGGCGGCGCCGGCCGACGGCGATGCCATACACAGCAACAACAGGAAGACCGCGGTCGGCCGGAGGAACGCCTGGCTCAAGCGGCCGTTGGTGATCGGGCCGACCAGATGAGCAGCCCTGCTGGCTATGACGGGCGCGGGGAAAGCAGCCGCGGTCTCCGGTAACCGGAATCGGCAGTTTGGCTTGGTCATTCTTGAATCGACTCCGTGCTGATTGGACTTCGTCCAGATAAACGGGAAGCGGCTCACTGGGTACGCGACGGTCGACTTTCATCATGCCGACCTTTCCGTGCGGCGGGCAACCGGTAGGGAGACTCGTCAGGTGCTTGTGGTCTTGTTGACCTCTACGGGGCTACGATCGGTCCCAGGTACAAGCTGTAGTTATACACGACGACGCCGCTAACGTGGGCATCCGAGGCTCGCGTGGCCGTCGTACGCCATGCATACGTTTGGGGCAGCAGATCGGTTGGACTGCATGACGCACAGTTGACCACCAGTCTCGCTGCGTACCGCGTGTCAAGCCCGGTTCCGTCGAGCCCCTCGATAGGCCTCACGCCTGCCGGCAGGGGCTCGAAGGCGGTCTGCTCGAGTACGATGTTGTATTCCTGTACGACCGTATCGCCAGCGACCAGTTCCACCCGGATAGCCAGGTCGCCGGCCGTCAGCGGCCCGATGCTGTACACGATTACATCGATCGTCGTATCCTCTCGAGGGTCCACAGCTCCGCTTCCTGATGAGTATGTGCTGCATGTCATCAAGGTATTGGTGCGGTCAAACTCCACCCAGCAACGATGTTCTATCGGAATCGCGACGACTCCGACGAACTCCGGGCAGCCGACGAGGATGGAAAGCAGGAAGGGCGCCAGGGCGACACATGCGGCTTTGATCCAGGATCTTGCAGCGTTCATCACAGTCTCCTTCTGAGAGTTCTTCGGCGCGGCGAGGTCCAGCCTCACCGCCGGATTATCCAGAGCCATTGTACCGCGCTGCCTGTCGCCGGGTAGCGGTGGACGTGGCGAGGCAGATTGCGCTGAGATTCCGTCTACCCCAGGCAGAGTGGCTGGGCAGGAGATTCTCGACACGGCTGATGATTCTGAAAATCAGTCGTCGCATGGAGTCTGCTCCCGCCCGGGCAGCCTGCTGTCGATGCTCTGAGAGCGGGAGGGTACTGTCTTGTTGGAGAGGATCCACTCCTTGCCGATTTCAAGAGCGGCGTCGCGGCCGGTGCGCAGGTCATCGAGGGTGGGCGTGGAGGCGATGTGTGGAGGGATGCCGTGGCCCTCGAAGACGACGCCATTGGCCCGGAGGCCCAAGGCGCGGGAGATGCGGAGCTGGGTACCGTCAGGGAGCGTGACACCGGTGGGACCGCCGCCCGCGCCGTTGGTCGGGCTGCCGACCAGGAGGATGTGGCCCATCGCCTCGATGCCGGAGACGAAATGCTCGCAGGCGCTGGCGGAAGCTTCGTCGATGAGCACCGCTGCGCGGCCTCGGTAGGTCCAGGGTCCGCGGGGGCGGACCCAGCCGATCGTTCTTTCGTAGGTGGTCGTGCCGGCCTTCCGCCAGAAGTCGATGCTGCTGACCACGGGCTTGTCAATCAGACGGCCGTTGACCTGGTCGGCGAGTCGGTCGTCACCACCGCCGTTGCCGCGGACGTCGATGATGATTCCTTTCAGGTTCTTGAACTGCTCGAGGAGGCGGTCGAACTCTTCGGGGATTCCGCGGCCGGAGACCTGGCCGTGCCACTGGGCGATACGAATGTAACCCACCGAGCCCCCCAACTCGCGTGAGGACAGGGTTGGCTCCTGCCAGAACTTCGGTGCTGGATCGCGGCGGAGGATGACGTCGCGCGGCACGCCGTCGGTGCCTTCGACCGTAGCGGGGACTGTCGTGCCGGGCTCGCCGCAGAGGAGACGCTCGCAGGCTTCGCGGATCCGGCCCCGTTCCGTCGAGTTGCAGACCAATCGGAGCTGGTCACTGAGGCATCGATTCGCGGGCCGTCCGCCGATGGCCGTGATGACGTCGCCCGGGGAGAGCCCCGTGCTGGGATGGGCTCGCATGACCGCGACTTGACCCTCCACCTGGTTGAGTTGGAGGGGAGGCGGCGCCAGCTTGGGCTGTCCGGAATAGGAGACGATACGCGTATGCGTATCGTTGAGGCGGGCCATCTGTTCGAGGAGGATTTCGTAGAACTCAGCGTCGCTCTGGGCTCGGCGAATGCGATTCTCGGCCGGTTCGAGCCATTCGCGGCCGCCGATGCCCTTGTATTCCAGTGCCGGGTAGATCCTGTTGAGATTGTCCCAGAGGGACTCGAGGACTTCGAGACGCTTCTCGGTGACGGCCTTGTCCTCTGTCGTTGTCTGGGCGGCCGCACAGTGGGCAAACAAGCTCACTCCAAAACAGAGAATGGTGACGTGTGCTCTCATGTCAGATGGGTCTCCTAGCCGTAGCCGGGTATCTCGGATTCGGTTCAGTCTTCGGCCCGCAGGTGTGGAATGCCGGTGCCTCGTGCTCGGCGGACCCGTGGGTCGTCATGAAAGTCGTTCACCGGACAAGACGGTGAAACCATGATCGCCCATGGCGATGCGCGCCGGTTTCCTTAGCGACCTCCTCCGGGCTATGCCGCCAGGCCGCGTGCAGCACGTTCCGTTGCTCCTGGCCCAGACTCGGTCGCAGAAAGAACGCCGTGGGCGGAAGAGAAGAGTGCTCTACGGCCCTTCCCCCGCCAGTTTGTCGCCGTCTCGATTAGCGTACCATCTGCTCTCTCTGACGCAAGAAGAGGAACAACTGGCGAGCAGAAGGGCGCGGTTCTCTGGACGGCACAGACTCAGCCGGCGGGGGCGGGTCGGTGAAGATCCGCCGACTGCGGTGTGTCGGCAAACGCCTTGACGAGGGCGGTCAGAGCGGTGGCGATCCTGCAGTGGGCAAGCCTCAGGCGATTTCTCGTTCGGTCTGGAACTTGCACACGGCTTCGCACCTGGCGGGATTGCCGCAGCACACGGCACGGATGAACTCGTAGTAGACGTCCTTGCTGAGGCCGTACTCGGCTCGTAGACGGCACTTCAGGCAGATGCGAGGCTTGCTGGTCGAACCACCCAAGATCCGTGACTGGATGTAGACCTGGTTGCGGCCGGCGAAGCACTTCATCTTGGCATTGAGCTGCCTCTCCATCACGGAGAGACTGCCGCGAAGCTCTTCCTCACCAATCGGCGGCGGGCCCGCCAGGACGGCCAGGTGGGTCTTCCGGGCCTCGACGATGGCCGCTTCCAGGCGAGCCTCGTCCACCGGAAACTCGAGGAACGCCTTGGCGCCAAGCTTCATGGCGATGGGTTGATGGCTGCCTGCCCCTCGCATCGCCAGCACGACCACCGGGATCTTGAGCTCGTTGTCTTTGAGGTACTTGAGCAACCGGGTGCCTTCGAGTTTCTTCAGATCCTGGCCGACGATGATGACATCCGGACGGTGGCGGGCGATCTCTTTGACGCCAGCCACCAGTTCCTTGGCAGTCGTCAGATCGTGGCGCCTTTCTGTCATGCTCTGGAGCCTGGAGCGGATCCCGTCGTCGTGGTGAATGATCAGCAATCTCGACACTTCAGCCATCCTCCGTTGTTGACAGCTCGCGCTCTCTCGGGGAGTCCAGCGGCCTGCGGCTTCCCGACTTCCGTCGGGCTAACCTCTCCCGCAAGAACTCTAGACCGCCCCAGGTGTCCTCACCACGGGCGCAAGTATGCGGACGTGAGTGTCGGGAGAATGCCCCCTTACGGTCATGTGTTTGTCGGCCACCAGGATGATCGTTGGCCGCCGTGTCGGTCTTGCCCTCACGCTTTGCAGGAACCCTCAAATCGTCCTGACCTGCGGGATTAGCCTCGTCGGGCGGGTGGGGGGTCGATCGGGTTTGTCTTGTGGATCCGCGCGTCTGCCGCCTCACGCGGGAAAGAAGCGAAGTCACCGCGGTCGGTGTCCGAGAGGAGGTCCCTGCCGCGGGTAGCATCGCGTGGTGGAGATGAGCGATACCAGGCCGCGGCACGCTCACAGGTCATTCGTTTGCCGTGGCGGCGACAGATTCGAGTCCGGCGAGGGCAAACTGGACCAGGTGATCGACCAGGCGTTCAAGTTGGTCTCGGCCAAAGGCGAGCTTGGGAAACAACCGCCTCATACTGCTTCGGTCCATGACCAGGAGCATGACGATGGGGCCGGCGACGCTCATGCACCCACGAGCCACCGCCGGATGATCCTGGGGAAGACCCATCAGCTCACTGACGATGGATGCCAGGATTCGGGTCTTGGGAAAGATCTCGCGGTCGCGAACCGAGTCTACTACCGGCGAGGGGGAGACGATCTCGCGTCCGATGACGCGTAATTCCCACGAGCCAGATCCCTGCACGGTGAGGGTCCGAGCGATCAACTCGATGCCGGCCCGGAGTTTGGCGGCAGGGTGGGTCTGCCCGGCTACGGCCGCCGAGAGAGCATCGAGTCGGATCAACCGCCGATAGGCTTCCGCGACGACCTCGGCATAGAGCGCCTCCATGCCGCCGAAGTGGTAGTTCACGGCGGCGGTGTTTGTGCCTGCAAGGCTGCAGATCTCTTTGCCGGTCGCCCGGTCGTAACCTCTCTCCGCGAACACTCGTCCGGCAGCCTCGAAGAGCCTGCGGCGCGTGCCCTGCTCGTGGGCTTTGAGCTCCAGGATCTGTCGGCGGCGGCCGCGATCAGAGATTCTCGACCTCATCACCGGGAGTATAGCATAGGCATGGCCTCCAAGTCAAATATGAATTTGAAATTCTGATTTTCATGGCTTATACTTGGGCATGAGACACAGGGTGCTGTTGGTACTGATCGTCCTGGCCGCGGCCTGCTCTGCCGCGATGTGGTGGTGGCAGACCTGCGACGGACGCGTTTCCGACAGGATTGTGCTTCGCGGCAACGTTGACCTGCGACAGGTGGACTTAGCGTTCAACAATGCGGAGCGGATCGCCGCGGTTCTGGTCAGAGAGGGGGAGGTTGTCCGGCGGGGTCAAGTCCTGGCCCGGCTCAACACCTCCCGCCTGGAGCCCCAACTCGAGGAGGCCGAGGCTCAGGTGGCCGCCCAGCGCCAGGTGGTTCAGCGTCTTCGCAACGGGAGTCGTCCGGAGGAGATCGCGCAGGCTCGGGCCAGCGTGGACGCGGCCAAGGCCGAAGAGGTGAATGCGCGTCGCCATTATGATCGACTCAGGAACCTCGTGGGCGTGAACGCCGCGGCGCCGCTGGAACTGGATGACGCCAGAGTGGCCCTGGATGCGGCTGGGGCAAGGCTCCTGGCCGCTCAGAAGGGACTGGAGCTGATTGTGGCGGGTCCCCGCCGGGAAGAGGTTGCGGAGGCGGAGGCGCGCCTGCGTGCTGCCGACGCCGCTGTCGAGTTGCTGCGCCGGTGCATCGCTGACGCACAACTGGTGGCTCCCGTCGATTCGATTGTTCGGTCGCGGCTTCTGGAGCCCGGGGAAATGGCTTCACCCCAGCGCCCGGTGTTTTCTCTGGCCGTCACGGATCCGAAATGGGTGCGGGCCTACGTTTCCGAGACCGATCTTGGGCGCGTGTCCTCCGGGATGGGGGCTCGTGTTGGCGTGGATAGTTGGCCGGGCCGGGAATTCGAGGGATGGGTAGGCTTCATTTCCTCGGTTGCCGAGTTCACGCCTAAGACGGTGCAGACCGAGGAGCTCCGGAGCAGTCTCGTTTACGAGGTCCGAGTCTTTGTGGAGGACCCTGGTGACGAGTTACGTCTTGGGATGCCCGCCAGCGTACACCTGCTTGTCCGCCCAGTGGGCGGAACGACCTCCCAGCCAGGTACGATCGAGGCCTCGCCTCGAGGCATGGGAGGCGCGCCGTGACGGTTACCGATGTCCCGCTCGTGATCGGTCGCGACATCAGAAAGACCTTCCGGAGAGGGACCGGTGAGCTGACTCACGCGCTGACCGGCGTGTCCCTGGCTGCCGAGCGTGGAGCGCTGACCGCCCTGGTGGGCCCCGACGGGGCGGGGAAGACCACCCTTCTGCGGTTGGTGGCCGGACTCCTCACCGCGGATTCGGGCGAGTTGAAGGTCCTGGGTATTGACGTGGGGGCCGACCCTCACCAGGTTCAGACTCGCGTTGGCTACACGCCCCAGAGATTTGGGTTATATGAGGATCTCACCGTGCGGGAGAACCTCGAGCTGTATGCCGCCATGCACGGTGTGACCGAACATGAGAAGCGAGAGCGGTACCCGAGACTGCTCGAGATGACGGCTCTCGGTCCCTTTTTCGGCCGCCTCGCCGGACGGCTCTCGGGTGGAATGAAGCAGAAGCTCGGGCTGGCCTGCACACTGATTCGCTGGCCGGAACTGTTGCTCCTGGATGAGCCAACGGTGGGAGTAGATCCGCTGTCTCGCCGTGAGCTCTGGCACATCATTCTCGATCTCGTTCGCCGGCAGGGTCTCACGGTGTTGTTGAGCACATCCTATCTGGACGAAGCGGAGCGGTGTGGCCACACGGTGGTGCTGCATCGTGGCCGGGTGCTGGCCAGCGGTCACCCCGCCTGCGTGCGGGCCATGGCCGAAGGTCGGACGTTCCTGGCCCAGGTCCCGGCAGGATGGAGTGCCCGAACCATGCAGGCACGGCTACTGGGGGATGCGTCGATTCTCGATGCGGTTCCTCAGGCTGGCCGAGTGCGGTTCGTGAAGAACGGGTATGGCGCCGCCGCCGAAGACTCCCTCCTGGTGAGCGCCGCCGTCGAGCCTGTCCCGGCACGATTCGAGGACGGCTTCATGGTCCTTCTTCAGGAATCGCGGGTGGAGGCGTGGGCCGGACCGGCAGCAGCCATCGAGCATCTGCCGGCCTTGCCGAGCGAAGAGGTGCTGGTTGAGACTCGGGACCTGGTTCGCCGATTTGGAGGTTTCACAGCGGTCAACCACGTCAGTTTCGAGGTGCGCCGCGGCGAGATATTCGGGCTTCTCGGTCCCAACGGCGCGGGCAAGACCACGACCTTTCGTATGCTTTGCGGGCTGCTGCCCGCGACGGGAGGGAGGTTGCGGGTGGCTGGCGTGGATCTGCTGCGGGCGCGAGCGTCCGCCCGGGAGCGAATCGGCTATGTGGCCCAGAAGTTCTCGCTCTATGGACACTTGTCAGTACTGGAGAACCTGCAGTTCTTCTCCAGCGCGTACGGTCTGCGAAGCGCTCGCCGTCGGGAGCGGATCGACTGGGGATTGCGGGAGTTTGAACTGGTCGATTTTGCCCACGTGCCCAGCGCCCAGCTGCCCGGGGGCTACCGGCAACGGCTGGCCATGGCAGCGGCCCTGCTCCACGAGCCCGAGATCCTGTTTCTTGACGAGCCAACCAGCGGAGTTGACCCCCTTGCCAGGCGTGACTTCTGGCGCCGGATCACGGCCTTTGCCGAGCAGGGCGTCACCGTGATCGTCACCACCCACTTCATGGAGGAGGCGGAGTACTGCGACCGGATTGTGATCATGGATTCGGGTCGCGTTCTGGCTTCGGGAACACCCGCTCAGGTCCGGGATCGCGCCGGGGCGCGCGGGGGGCAGGAGCCCACCATCGAGGATGCATTCATCGCGACCGTACAGGAATCGCGGTCGATGGCGGTGGGAGGTGGGACGTGAGTTCAGCCCGTCGCTACCTGCGAGCGTCGGCGCCGGGCTGGACCCGCCGGGTTGGGGCCCTGATTTGGAAGGAGAGCCTTCAAGGCATCAGGGACCCCAGCAGTGTGGCCATCGGCGTGGTATTGCCGCTCGTCCTGATACTCCTCTTCGGCTATGGCCTTTCGCTGGACGTCGAGCACGTGCCGCTCGCGGTGGTGCTTGAGGACACGTCGTCAGAGGCCTGCGATCTGGCGGCGCGGTTTCAGCTGTCACCCTCGTTTGACGTGTGGCGTGTGACGTCCATGCGGCATGCGCGAGATCTCATGGTGGCCCGAAAGGTGGATGCGATTGTCCGGATCGAGCCGGATTTCGCCCGGCATTTGGCTCAGGGCGATGCGGAGGTGCAAGTCCTGGTGCATGGAACGGACTCCAACCGCGCCCGGATCATCCAGGCCTACGCCCAGGCCGCAGTCGGCCAGTATGGCGTGCGTTGTGCGGCAGAAGGGAAGACCTCGCTGGCGGGACCGGTGCAGGTTCAGAGCCGGATGTGGTTCAACGAGGCCAACGAGAGCCGCCACTTCCTGGTGCCGGGGCTGATCGTCCTCATCATGACGTTGATTGGGGCGCTGTTGACCGCATTGGTGATGGCCCGGGAGTGGGAGCGGGGAACACTCGAAGCCCTGTTCGTCACGCCGATCCGGGCCGGGGAGATCATCATTGGCAAGACTCTTCCCTATTTTGCGTTGGGCATGATCGGGCTTGCGCTGTGCGTACTCTCGGCCCGCCTGCTCTTTCACGTGCCGTTTCGCGGGTCGATAGGAGTCCTGGTCAGTGTTTCCATGCTCTATCTACTGGTATCACTGGCCATTGGCCTGTTCATCTCATCCGCGTTCAAGAGTCAGTTCGTAGCCAGCCAGATCGCGCTGCTGGCGACGTTCATGCCCGCAACCATGCTCTCGGGTTTTCTCTTCGATCTGCAGAGCATGCCCGCGGTCGTTCGCGTGACCACCTACGTCTTGCCCGCCCGATACTATGTCGCGCTGCTCCAGACGTTGTTTCTGGCTGGGAACGTCTGGAGCGTCATCCTGCCCAACGCGGGCATGCTGGCGGTGATGGCGGTAGTTCTTCTGGCTCTAACGCGGCGGATTACGCGCAAATCCCTGCAGTGAGGGTCGGCATGATCTCGAGTGTTCTTCGGATTCTGGCCCTTGTGCGGAAGGAACTCCTGGCGGTCCTGAAGGATCCTCGCGGCCGGTTCAGCATTCTCGTGCCGCCGATGCTGCAGTGTCTCCTGTTTGGCTACGCGGCCACTTTCGACCTGAACGACGTCACCTGTGCCGTCCTGGACCAGGACCGCAGCCCCGCGTCTCGGGACCTGCTGGCAACGCTCGACGGGTCGCGGGCCTTTCGCCGAGTGGCCAGCCTGCAGCGGGCAGCGGACGTGAACCGGGCTATTGACGAACGTCGAGCTCTGCTCGTGATCCGGATCGGTTCCGGCTTTCAGCGAAAACTGAATTCGGGTCAGCCCGTGGATGTGCAGGTGGTGGCGGACGGGCGAAATTCGAACACCGCCGGGATTGCCCTCGGCTATGTCTCGGAGATCGTCGAGACATTCAACAGCCGGTGGCGAGCGGCCCACGGCATGACCAGCCGGACGATTCGGGTTTCCACGCGAACCTGGTACAACCCCAACCTCGAGAGCCGCTGGAACATGATCCCTGCTCTGATCGGGACCTTGACCATGCTCCAGACCCTCCTGCTGACCGCTATGTCCGTGGCGCGAGAGCGAGAGCAGGGGACCTTTGACCAGTTGCTGGTAGCCCCTTTCCGGCCCGCTGAGATCATGGCCGGCAAGGCCCTGCCGTCGATGATCGTCGGGGCGGTTCAGGCTACCAGCATTCTCCTCATCGCCCAACTGTGGTTTCGGATTCCATTCGCTGGGTCCCTCGCGGCGCTGTACGTGGGCTTGATTCTGTTCTTGCTCGCGGCCGTCGGGGCCGGCCTCCTGATTTCGGCGTTTGCCGCCACCATGCAACAGGCAATGCTCTTTACGTTCGTGCTGGTCATGCCATTCACGCTTCTGTCCGGCCTAGCCACGCCGATCAGCAGCATGCCCACGGTGCTGCAGTACGTGACCCTGTTCAACCCGCTCCGCTATGCCATCCAGATTGCCCAGCGGGTGTATTTGGAGGGTGCGGCACTTGACCTGCTGATGCCCAATCTGTGGCCGCTGGCGGCGATGGCTGTGGTTTCGCTCTCGGTTGCCGCGTTGATGTTCCGACACCGCCTGGAATGAGGGCCCAACCCCAAGCCCCGAGCCGCGGTCGGTGGGGGTTTGGCCCCACATGACCTTTGGGTGGGTCCCTGCCTGCAGGCTTCTGCTCCTCTCAGGCCTTGCGGATCGTGGTGATGAAACGCGAGACTCGCCGGTAGAGGTGAATACCAATCGACTCCCGACGCGCCGGCAGGCAGATCGTTGCCGTCATCCCATGGCCCAGAGTGAGGGTGTCGTCGTGTGCCAGGCGGACCACGAGCAGAAAATAGGGTTGCATGGCTTCGCCACTGTCAGCCGTGACGGCGATGTCGCCGCCCGCTACGTGTGTCAGCGTGGGCAGCTCTATTCGGCGGTCGCCTGCCGCACTCACCCGCTCGATGACGCCGGTCATGATCCTGTTGGCTTCGCTGGCGACCCGGCACTCGACCATTTGCCCGACTCGTGGACGGACGGCGAACACATCATCCTCACTGACCAATGCACGAACCTCGGCGGCCCCGGAGACGATCGTGGCGATCTCGCCGCCTGCCGGTATGTGGCAGCCCACGTCGGTGGGCCGAAGGCATGTGACCAGATGGCCGTCGGCTGGTGCGTACACCTCGAGAGCCGCCGCCTGCTGAGTTCGCCTTTGAACTTCCTGCCGGTACGCGGCCACCCGCTGCTGCTCCTCGATCGCCTTCGCGGGTTCGCTCAAGCGGTACGCATCACGTCGCACCTCGGCTGCCACCAGGCGGGCTTGAGCTTCCGCAAGCTGCTCTGTGACGGAGTCATTGCTGAACTGGACAAGGCGGACGCCGGTCGTGACGGCCTGACCGCTCTGGGCGTTGACGGCCACAACAAAGCCGGGCGTTTCTGCGCGAACCACGGTTTCCTCGCCCGCAAAAACCACACCTGATGTTTGAACGGCCAGTCTCACAGGAATGGTCGCCGCCAGGCAGGGAGCTCCGACAATGGCTGCCACACTGAGTGCGACGGCACGCCGGCGCACCGGCGCCGTTTCCTCCGCCCGCCACAGGTAGTCCGTCAGCTGCTTCAGGAGCCTTGCCAGCATGTATCCAAGGTACACCACGCCCAGAGTCAGGCCGACCATGAAGAACCGCGAGGCAAGCACGGTCGTGATCGCGATGAGAACAAGGACGCGGTAACAGGGGGCCAGCAGTCCGTAAGTCAGGAGGATCAGACGCAGCCGCCGTTCCTGGATTGGCTCCTGCCGAGGAATGCCCAGCAGCCATTTCTTCAGCATGGCGGCCACGTACTCGTTCGCCCGCTGACCGAGATTGGCGATCTCGCAGAGATCGCACAGCACGAAGTACCCGTCGTACCGCATGAGCGGGTTGATATTGAACACGACCGTCGCCGCGCTGGCCAGAAAGATGACATTGAACGCAGTCGCATTCAGCAGGCCGGGCGGCGTCATGGCCCAAACGAACATGGCCATCGACGAGACGATCGTCTCGAAGTACATGCCGGCGAGGCAGATCACGATTCGCTTGCGCCGGTCGGTCAGGCTCCAGGATGCGGAAGCATCGACGTACGCGCAAGGGACTCCGGCTACGAGGTACACGCCGAGCGTGGGCACGTGCAGGCCATAGTACTTGCACGCGTAGGCGTGACCGAGTTCATGGATCAGCTTCAGGCCGACGAGCGTGAACCACATGATCACCAGATTCTGGGCGGCCAGAAGACCGGACAGGGGGTCCAGTAACTCGTGACGGCGGGAGAAGCCGGTGCAGACCGCCCCGACAACGAGCATGAGCCAAGCGACAAAGAACCATCGGCTGAAGAGCGGTCTTGCGAGCCGGAGGGTCCGGCCAAGGAATGCATCGGGGTTCCAGAATGGTATATCGAGGTAAACGAAACTGAACACCCTGGCCCGCTGCTTAGCTGAACGCCGGGCTTTGTACCTGCGATAAAGCGACCGGCCGTCGGTGATGGGCAGGTTGAGGAAACTCGCTCGATGAAGGAAGAGGATGAACTCGTAGAAGCGGTCCTCCTGGGTGTCCAGCAGATCACCGCTGCTGACCAGGGTTTCGAAGATCTTGCCGAGCGGCCGGTTCGAGTCCAGGCTGACGAGAACACGGTAGTCGGCAAGGCTGAAACAGTGGCTCTGTCCGGTCACCGGATCGCGCACCACATAGGACGGCGCGCCGCGGAACACATGCCGACTGATCTCGAGGTCGCGGCGAAGGTCCACACGCGTCTGCCGAAGCCTCGCGGCGAGATTCGGAATCGAATTGGAGGAGTCTACAGCCATAGACGCAGCCGCACGTAATCAACTGCCGAGTGGAACATCACCCACCATGCCGGACGCCGGCCGACGGAGATTCGGGCGACACCCTCCATGCCCGGACGGGCCCAGGCGGGGGCATTTTCGAGTTCGGCCTCGGCGACGAAAGCCACTTCTCCGTCCCGCACCACCGCATTGGGTTGCAGGCGGCTCAATTGGAATTCGTACGAAGTTTCCGGACGGGCATGGCAGGCGTAGCGTCCCGACAAGCCCGGGCGGATACCCGAAATCGCCGCCTCGGGCACGCGAAGCTCGAGCTTCCAGCCCTTCAAGGGGGCAATCCGGAAGAGCGGCGCGCCCTGGGACATGATGCTGCCGACCTTCGTCCTGAGATCACCCTCGATCACTACGCCGTCCATTGGACTCCGGATGGTCGCTCGCTCAATCCGGCTTTCGACGACCGCAAGCTGCGCGCGAATCAGCTCTACCTGGGTTTCAGCAAGGCGAGCATCCACCGGTGTCTTCGTCGCCTTGGCCCGCTGGGCCTCCTGCTCGGCTACCGCGAGTTCCGCCAGGCGCTCCGCCCGCTGAAGGCCAAGTTCCCGCTCGTCCAGCTGGCACAGTATCTCGCCCTTGGCGACACGATCGCCGGCCGTTTTCCTGACATCCGCGAGGGTGGCATCGTAAGGCAAGCTCACATGTCGCAACTGCCCTGGTTGCACGGTGAAGTTGACGTACACGGTGTGCTCCAGCGTGCCGAGCACCAACCAGCACGCCAGGGCCGCGCCCGCGGCCAGGGCGATCCTGGCGCCGTGATGCCTCGGGTTCGCCAAGGCACGGCACACGCCCCCAACGACTTCGACCGCATGTCTCGGCAGACTGCGGCTCGCCTTCTGGAGCAGCAGGAACGCCGCCCCAAAAGGTTGGACCGTCTCACTGATCTGTCGAATGACTTCCGGGGAAAACGATGCCGATTCCCTGTGCTGAATGCTGAGAATCGCAACGCAACGATCCTCGATTCTCAGCGGGATGGAGCTGACTGGTGCGTTCTTCGCCACCTGGTGCCAACTCCGGTGGAGGCAGAAGCCGACCCTCTCTCCCTCGGACGACAAGGGTTGCTGGGCCTGGTAGACGATCGGGCGGCCGAAATCGAGACATTCCTCCATGGCTTGCTGGATCGCCAGCATTCCGGGACTGTCGCCATGGATCTCGTCCTGGCCGGAAACGGACAGGATGCGAACCCGCCGGCGACGCACGATGCCGATCGCCACGTGCTCGCAGCCGAGGTTGTTCCGCAGCGAGTTGGCAATCGTAAACGCCAGTTCCTCGGGGGTCTCGCACGTTGCCGCCTTGGCGAGGGCCCGGTTCTGGCCCATGGTTCGCCTCGCTCCGGAGACGCGATCCTTCTCGATTCCACGTGCTGCGTGCATCATCAACGCGGCGGCGGACTCCATCATGGTGACACGGACCCGTACGTCCTCCTCGCTCATGCGGGCCACAAGCGAAAGACCCCCGACCACCGTTCCTTCGGCCCCGCGAACGGGGACGGCGATCAGGCCGAGCTGGAGCGATGAGTGGCGGGCGCTGAGGAGTTTCGCCTGGGGTTGTCCTGAACCGATGGCGATGGTGAGGTAGTCCTCGACCATGGGGCGCCAGAAGTTGGGGTCGGTGTTGCCCGTATGCTGCTGGTCCTCGATGATGTCCGATGCAAACTGAATGGAAATCGCTGCAAACGGGCTTTCCGTCTCCCTCGCGATGCACTTGAGGGCTTCAGAGAAGAAGGCCTGCCGCGACACGCAGTCCGCTGCTATGGCCAGGATGGTCTCGTGCAGATTCGACCGTGCTGCCTTAGCATTGCCCGGCGTCGTGATGGTGGGCGTGTCTGTACTCATGGTTATTCTGGCGACCGGCTCTCCCCTCGCCGTGTCAGGCGAGCAGCGCTGCCGGCAACTCGACAGGCGCGAAGAAACGGAAACCCACCTCGAAGGCGTTCTCGCGAATGAGGCTGCAGCGCACACAGCGCGCAAACGTGATCGGCAGATCAAGCTCCTGTCGGTTGAAGCTGAGCAGGTAGATGTCACCAACACCGCAGGGCTCCGGCAGCAGCACCTTGCCGCCGCCCTCCGAGATGTCCGCGGTCATTCCGTTTACCTGGTGTTTGTTCCGCTCGCTCGAGTTGCCCGGTTGGAGCGTTACCGCCGTCCTGATCTGGAAGCGAGTGTGACTCCTCTGCCGACGTACCTCCTCTGCGGTGTTGCGTTCGAGATCCTCGACGAACTCCAGGGCGTCGGTGATGTCTTTGGATGCCGGTCCGTTTTCAAAAGCCTCGAACATCTTCGCCTGCCTCGCTGCTTCGCCCTCGTGCGGTCCTAGCCGCCGTGTCCGCCGCTGGCTGCGAGGTCGTCGCGAGCCTTGACGGAGCCGACGTACTGACCGTCGACGCGGTCTTGGTCGTGAAGTCCACGGCAACCATAAGCCCGGCGATCCAGCCTCCGTCCTCGTTGGGGACCTCCAGCCGGATCCTCACCGTCTGGCTCCCGGCATCGGCCACGGGACCCACGGACTTGACCGTGCCCGTGCGTGTTTCCCATCGTGAGTCGATCGGCTTGACTTCGGCTCGTTGGCCGTGGCGTGCCGCTCGTCCCAAGGCCAGCGGACAGTCCACATTGACCAGGAGCGTATCGGTCTGCTCAAGGCGAATCACTGACTCGAGCTCCTCGACACTCTCGCCCACTTCCTTCAGCCTGGCGGTGACGAAGCCGGAGAACGGCGCCCGCAGTTCGCGCTGGGCAAGGAGTTCACTGTTGATCTGATAAGTCTGTTGGGCTTTCAGGTGGTCGTGCTTGGCGATCTCTTGGTTGAGGCGCGCCGCATCGAGCCTGGCCTGCGCTTCGCGCAACTCGCGATCGGATGCCGCGGTCTCTTTGTTCAACTTGGTGAGCCGATTCACTTCGCTCTGCGCGTATTCGAACTCGACTCGAGCAAGGTCGATTTTCAGCGTGGACTCGGCATCAAGGCGCGCACACTCTGTCTGAGCCTTCTGAACAGCCATGTCCAGACCCACAAGAACGTCACCCTTCCGGACGTGATGGCCTTCTTCGGCCGCGATGATGCAGATACGGCCTTTCTGGAGACTCGCCAGACTGGCCTTTCGCAGGGGGGCTGTGAAACCGACAGGCAGTTTATCGGCCGCGCCGTTTGCCGTCGACACTGACGCCGGCCTCTCTCGTTCGTCGGCCAGAACCGACGGGTGCAGCGGGATCACGGCTAGCGCGCAGGGTGCGGAAAGCGCAAGAACAGCTCGTACGCAGAGTTGTCTCCGTCGGTCCAAGGTACCGCTAATCCTCAAGCCAAGGCCTTCCCAACATCACGGAACACTGTCTCGTTGTGCTCCGGTCCTGGTATCGACCATACGTGAGGTCGAAGTTAGCGATGCTGCGGCGGCAACTTCGGCGCGAGGAATCTGAGCCCTAACCGTGCAGCGGTACTGGAAGCACGATGTCTGATAACCTGGGAGTGGGGTGACAGCGGCCAGGGTTCTTCCCGCACGGCTCTCGAGTTACTGGACTTGCCGGGACCCGTTAAGGCGGGCTACCCGCGGCGAGGCCAAGGCGGGCGTACCCGGCTGGACCCCGCCGCCCTCTCATTCGCGGGAGCTTCTTCCACCGACTCGCTCTTGCGATCCCGACGACCCGTCACCGCCCCAACTTCCCGTTAGGTTGCCCAATCGATGCACCATGCCCCACAGCATGGCTAGCAGGCCGCCATCCGACTCACCACCCCTCGCGGCCGAGCCCGTTACGGCTGCCACCTCGGTCTCGTCGCGCGGATGCGCACCCGCCGGCGTGTCGGGCGCCGACCCCGCAGCGGCCGGCGTCAGACCCCGGACGTCGCGCACCTCGAACACGGACTCTACACGTCGCTCGGCATAGCCTTTCGGCATATCCGCAGGTTCGACCTTCTGAGCCGGTACGGAAAGCCGCAAATCCAGACCCTGGCCGAGTTTTCGGTCCCCATCCATGTTCACCAGCAAGTCGGGGGTGGTGACGCCGGCGATGAAGCTCGTGACCGCTGTGGCTGCGGCCATCTCACGGCCGATCGTGGCCGGGTGTAATAGCATAGTCTCGCTGACGGGAATAGGAGCAGGCGGCTTGCGATCGGCGGCCTCAGCTGGTTCCAGGGGATTCGCATCTGCCAGTGCCGCTTGGCCGAAACCGTCTCTGCCCCCTCCCCTGAAACCGGCCTGAGCGTCGACCCGCTCATCGCGAGGGTCGGTGATTCCCGTCATGCCCGTCGTGACGTCAGTGCCTGTGTTTGGGCCGGCCATGGCTTGGGGTGCCACCCCGCCGACAGGCAATGTGGAGGTCACCGCTTGGGTCGGATCCGGGACAACGGTGTCGGTCGGCCATAGTCTCGGCGAGGCGGAATGGGGTATCGCCAGCTCAATGGTAGGCGGTTGATGAATATCAGCCACCGGCAGTGGCGATGCCGCGGCCGGCAGAGGTTGCGGCTCGATAAAGCCGACCGGAGGCTCCGCATCTGTCACCGGTGGGACCAGGACATCGGGGGATTGCGTCACGTCCGAGGAAAGGGGCGGTGTTTCGGGCGGCGGCACAGGGGCAGGCGAGTCGTCTGGCTCGGCTTCCGGTACCGCTGCAGGATCCTCGACCTCGTTCACAGCAACAATTGCGCTGGTCGTCGCCTGTCCGCCTTGGCCATCGCTGACCTGATAGGTGAACGTGTCGGTGCCGCTGAAGTTGGCCTCTGGTGTATAGGTGAACGAGCCGTCGGCATTCAAGGCCACATGGCCGTGCTCGGCATCCTGGATGAGGCTGGCCGACAGGGTGTCACCGTCCAGGTCGGTGTCGTTGGCGAGCACGCCCTGGGCGGCATCCACACTGAGCGTCCCATCCTCGTCCACGGTGTGCGAATCCGAATCGGCGACCGGTGCATCGTTCGTCGGCGTGACCGTGACCATGGCGGTCGCGGTTGCCTGCCCACCCTGGCCATCGCTGACCTGATAGGTGAACGTGTCGGTGCCGCTGAAGTTGGCCTCTGGTGTATAGGTGAACGAGCCGTCGGCATTCAAGGCCACATGGCCGTGCTCGGCATCCTGGGTGAGGCTGGCCGACAGGGTGTCACCGTCCAGGTCGATGTCGTTGGCGAGCACGCCCTGGGCGGCATCCACACTGAGCGTCCCATCCTCGTCCACGGTGTGCGAATCCGAATCGGCGACCGGTGCATCGTTCGTCGGCGTGACCGTGACCATGGCGGTCGCGGT
>JAGNEZ010000004.1:53429-210511 GCA_018003015.1 Phycisphaerae bacterium
GTGACCGTGACCATGGCGGTCGCGGTTGCCTGCCCACCCTGGCCATCGCTGACCTGATAGGTGAACGTGTCGGTGCCGCTGAAGTTGGCCTCTGGTGTATAGGTGAACGAGCCGTCGGCATTCAAGGTTACATGGCCGTGCTCGGCATCCTGGGTGAGGCTGGCCGACAGGGTGTCACCGTCCAGGTCGGTGTCGTTGGCGAGCACGCCCTGGGCGGCATCCACGTGCGAAGCCGTGTCCTCAGTTGTGGCGAATTCATCAGCTTGGGCATTTGGTGCGACATTGGTCGGAGTCACGGTGATATCGACTGTATCGGTGTGGGTCGTATGGCTGTCGCTCACCTGAAGTTCGAAGGTTAGCACGGTTGAATTGGCCACGTTGGGCGCCTCGAACGTCGGTTGTGATGATGTGCTGTCGCTCAGTTCGACAGCCGGCCCGCTGACCTGGGTCCATTGGTAGTTCAAGGTCGGGCTGTCGGGATCCGTACTGCCTTGTCCGTTCAGGGAGACGATCGCGTGCTCTTCAACGACCTGATCAGGTCCAGCGGATGCGGTAGGGCCGTCATCGACAGCGTTGATGAACACGTTGACCGTATCGACCGAGGTCTTGGCACCGTCGCTGACGTGCAATTCGAATCGGACTGGCTCACTGCTGTCCAACTCTGGTGCCGCGAAGGTCGGGTTGGGGTCATGGGCGTCGCTCAACTCGACTGTCGGGCCGGATACCTGTATCCACTCATAGGTCAGGCCGTTGCCGAGCGGGTCGGTGCCGTTCCCTTCGAGGCTAACGACGTCGCCTTCGGTAACGCCCTGATCAGGGCCGGCATCAGCTTTCGGGGCAAAATCGTCCCGGTTGACGACAATATGCGTGTTGTCGGTCGACACGTGAGTGCCGTCAGACACCTCAACCTGGAAGTCCAGGCTCATGTTGACGTAACCGTCGGGCGCGGTGAATGTCGGGCCGACCGCGCTGGCGGAACTCAATTCCACGGACGGACCCGAAGTCTGGGTCCAGGTGTAATGCAGCAAGTCGCCGTCGGCATCCTGGCTGGCGGAAGCGTCCAGAGTCACGAATGCTCCACCGGCGACGTTCTGATCATCTCCTGCACTGGCCACGGGCGCCGTGTCGGTGGTAAGGACGGTCCCGTCACCGAACTTCAGTGAGGCGATGTTGCTGTAATCGATCGTGAAGTGCTGTCCGTCGTCCATGTTCACAATGACGGTATCGGCGGCCTTGTCGATCGAAGCATCAGCCCGTGAGAAGCTGGACAGGTCGATTGTGTTGGTGCCACCACCGCCATCCACGATGTAGTGAGCTCCGTCGGTTGGCTGGCTGAACGCGAAGGTGTCGCTGTAATTGCTGCCGACGACGCTCTCGATGCTCACCAAGGTGTCGGTGCCTGAACCACCCGTACTCTGAGCGACCGCCTTGGTCAGATCCACGCTGACTGCCGAGGAGGCGGTGCTGTAATCCGCCGTGTCGTGCCCGGTACCGCCATCGAGCGTGTCATTGCCGGCCCCGCCATCGAGCCGGTCATCGCCGGAGCCACCCAAGAGCACATTGGCGTTCACGTCCCCCGCAAGGGTGTCGCCATAGTCGGATCCGGTCACATTCTCGACACCAGTCAGTGCGTCGTTCCCCGCGGCCCCCGTTGCCTGTCCAGCAGCCAGGCTCACCGTCACTGCTCCACTGGCCCCGGCATACGAGGCGGTGTCGGTTCCCGCGCCGCCGTCCAGGGTGTCGTTGCCCAGGCCACCGTCCAGGGTGTCATTACCCGCGCCGGCGGACAAGGTGTTGGCACCATCGTCACCGGTCAGATTGTCGGCGTGATCTGATCCGGCGAGATTCTCGATGTTGACGAGCGTGTCATTGCCGGCCGCGCCGCTGGCAGTCCCCGCAGCAAGATCGACGGTCACCGCGCCGCTGGCTCCGGCGTACGATGCCGTGTCCACCCCGGCACCGCCGTTCAGTGCGTCATCACCCAGGCCGCCGGTCAGCACGTTGGCGTTCGCGTTGCCTACCAGCATGTCGTCATAGGCAGAACCGCTCAGGTTTTCAATCTGAAGAAGGGTATCCTCGCCCGCGGCGCCAGAAGAAGTCCCGCTGGAGAGATCGGCATTCACCGCGCCAGTGGCACTGGCGTAAGATGCGGTGTCTGTGCCGCCAGCGCCGTCCAAGATGTCATTGCCTGCGCCGCCCTCCAGTGTGTTCGCGCTACTGTTGCCCGTTATTACATCGCCGTGCCCGGAGCCCTGCACGTTCTCGATGCTGACCAGTGTGTCCGAACCGGCAGCGCCCGTCACCTTGTTGGTCGAGAGATTGACCGTCACCGATCCGGAAGCGTCGGCGTACGAGGCTACGTCTGTTCCGCTTCCGCCGTCCAGCGTATCATTGCCTAGCCCGCCATTCAGCACATCGTTGCCGCTGCCACCGGACAGCACGTTGTTGCCGTCATCGCCTGTCAGGATGTCCGCTCCGGACCCGCCGGTGACATTCTCAATATTGGCCAGTGTATCGTTGCCTGCGCTGCCGGTTGCCGTGCCCTGGGCGAGGTTGACGTTGACGCCGGCCGAAGTCGATGAATAGTTCGCGGTATCAGTGCCGCCGCGCCCATCCAGGTTGTCGTTGCCCGAGCCGCCGACCAGTACGTTGTTTCCATTATCACCGAGAAGGGTGTCGCTGTAGTAGGATCCGGTGACGTTCTCGATACCGCTAAGTGTGTCGTTACCGGCGGCTCCGCTGGCTGTCCCGTTGGCCAGATCCACTGTAACCGCGCCCGATGCCCCGCTGTAGCTCGCCGTGTCTGTGCCCCCGCCGCCGATCAGCGTATCATTGCCCGTCCCTCCGTCGAGCGTGTCGTTGCCCGCTCGTCCGTCGAGCACGTCGTCTCCGCCCGATCCGGACAGAGTGTTGGCGCCGGCATCACCCTGGAGTGTGTCAGCGTAGTTGGAGCCGGTGAGGTTCTCGAAACCGCTGATAGAGTCCGATCCGTCCGCTCCGCTGGCGGTTCCGGTGGTGAGATCGGCCGTGACCCCGCCCGTGGCTGAACTGTGGCGAAGGGTGTCGGTTCCGGTACCACCGAGAAGGGTATCGTCGCCCAGGCCGCCTTCGATGGTGTCGTTGCCAGATCCTCCGTCGATGGTGTCGTTGCCGGCTCCGCCGACAAGCACGTTGGAGTTCCCGTCGCCGACGATATTGTCATCGTAAGCCGACCCGGTGACGTACTCGATGCTGCTCAGAGTATCGCTTCCAGCCGCGCCGTTGGCGCTGCCGGTTGTCAGGTTAACATCGACGCTTCCACTCGCACTCGCGTACGAGACGGTGTCCGATCCGGAGCCGCCACCGATGGTGTCATCGCCCAATCCGCCGTTCAGCGTGTCGTTGCCGCTTCCGCCCTGTAGGGTGTTGTTCTGATCGTCGCCCGTCAGAACGTCGTAACCGGAACCGCCCACGACGTTCTCTATACCCACCAGGGTATCGGTGCCGGCGGCTCCCGTGGCCACACCGGCTGCGAGGTTGACGTTGACCGTAGACGCCATGCTCGCGTAGGAGGCGGTGTCAGTGCCGGCTCCGCCGTCGAGGACGTCGTTGCCAAGACCACCGTCCAGTGTGTCGTTGCCTAGACCGCCCGACAGCGTATTGGCACCGCCGTCACCGGTCAGCGTGTCGCTGAAATCCGAACCCACCACGTTCTCGAAACCAGAGAGGCTGTCGGAACCGTCGCCGCCCGAGGCTGTCCCGGTCGCGAGGTTGACGTTGACCGCCGAGGCCGCATGGTCATAGTGGACCGTGTCCGCACCTGCTCCGCCGATGAGCGTGTCATCGCCTACGCCGCCTTCCACGTTGTCATCTCCGCCGTCTCCGTCAAGCCGGTTCGCCGTGCCATCGCCGACGAGGAGATCATCGTAGCCCGAACCGGTCACGTGCTCGATGCTGGACAAGGCATCGTGCCCTCCGCCGCCATCGGCCGTTCCGGCGGCAAGGTTCACGTCAACGCCGCTCGTCGCTGATCCGTATGACGCCGTGTCGGATCCGGCGTCGCCGTAAAGCGCATCGTTTCCTGCGCCGCCATCGAGCACGTCATTTCCCTCGCCACCATGCAAGGTGTTTTCTCGAGCGTCACCAGTGATCTGGTCGTGGCCCGATCCGCCGGTCACGTTCTCGACATTGATGAGCGTATCGTGTCCGGCAGCCCCGGTGGATTCCCCCAGGGCCAGGTTGACGGTGACGCTGCCTATGGTGTCGGTGTAGTACGCTGTGTCCAGGCCGATCCCACCGTCAAGGACGTCGTCGCCCTGGCCGCCGACAAGGACGTCATCGCCGTCGCCGCCGGTCAGCACATTGGCGCCGCCGGTGCCGGTCAGCACGTCGTTGTGATTCGATCCGACGACGTTCTCGATGTCTGATAGTGTGTCGCTTCCATCACCCCCGCTGGCGATACCCGCTGCCAGATTGACGGCTACGCCTGTGGATGCATTCGAGTAGACCGCGGTATCCACGCCCTCACCGCCGATCAGCTCATCGTTGCCCGCTCCACCCTCGAGCACATCGTTACCGGTACTCCCGTCGAGCGTGTTGGTGCCTTCGTCGCCTCGAAGCGTGTCATCGTGGGTGGATCCGGTTACGTTCTCGATTCCGATCAGGGTGTCGTCGCCCGCGCCGCCGGTCGCGGTGCCGCTGGAGAGGTCGGCATTCACGCCACTTGTCGCCGAACCGAAATCGGCGGTGTCGCTTCCGCTCCCACCGAGAAGGACGTCATCACCCGACCGGCCGTCAAGGACATCGTCGCCGGCTCCCCCGTCCAGGGTGTTGTTCTGTTCGTCACCGGCAATCTGATCGTCCCCCGTCCCTCCGGTGACGTTCTCGATGTTGACGAGCATGTCGTTCCCTGCGGCGCCGGAGGATGTGCCCGCGTTGAGATCGACGGCCACGTCGCGACTGATGCCGGCGTAGGAGGCTGTATCCGTACCATCACCGCCGTCGAGTTGATCGTCACCGACGCCGCCGTCGAGCGTGTCGTTGCCTGAGCCTCCCAGCAGGGTGTCGTTCCCGGCGAAGGCCGAGAGCACGTCGTCGCCAGCCAGTCCGTCGGCCACGTTGTCGGCAGTATCGCCCATGAAGGAGTCAGCCTGGTCCGTAGGACCGGGATTAACGGTACCCGTTGCGACGTCGGTCCAGGTCACTGACCGGAGGATGCGAGGTTCGAGCCGCACGCCCTTGAGAGGTGCCGGTGTCCGGACCGATGACTCGGTCTCGACACCGGGCGCTGCGGCGGGAGTGCTGGGCTTGGTGGGCTCCTTGACGGGTTCTGTCGCGGAGGTTGTTTTCACCTGTGTGTCCACATTGCACCTCGTTGCGGCCATAGTCTGCGCAGTCCGTGTATCCGGGGCGATTGAGCGGCGAAACTCCCTGGCTGGAGCATACGATACGTGGATGACGGAAGGGGAACTCCCTGGGAGCGATCTGTCGCTGCTCAGTATATGGGACGTGTTTGGAGCAGCTCTGTCCGGGGCAAGCCGCCGCGAGCAGCCGTTATCGGCCAAGTTCAATTTCATAGCCGCAGCGCTTCGGTGGCCTCGTCAACAGCGACGTGCCAGTCGCCGAAGGGTATCATCTCCATGACCGCCGAACCGGCATGCGCTTGGCCTGTGATCTCAGACCCAATCGTCGCGGCCATCGCCTGCCCGAGGGCTCAGGTTCGTGTTGGCGGGCCGTATGCTGCCTGATCTGCGGCCTGGGCGATGTGATCATTGTCGAGCTGTGCGGCGACGACCTCAGTGCAGCCTCCAGAGGTATCCTGATTGGCGGTCGGGGCGGGCCTGCTTGGTCAGGTTCGGAAAGTACGTGTCGCGCGCGAGCTGCTCCGGCCAGGCCAGATGGGCTGAACCCAGGTGGACGGGGACCCAACCTCGCTGTGTGACCCAGTCCACGTGGCCGTCGAGAAAGCCGATGTTTCCGCCCGCCTGCCCGTGATTGTTGGTGGCCTGGTCCGGCCAGTTGTTGTACACATGCGCGCCCAGGACGACTCCTCCCGCGCCGGAATCATCCGGGTCCTGATCGCTGTCCACGAGGATGAACTGGACGGACGGTCTCTTGGTTGTCTTGAGCGTGATTCGTCCGGTTTCATCATAGCGCAAACCGTTAGGAAAGATGCCCGCGCTGTGCCAGGCGAAGACCTCGTAACTGTGGCCGCCCCGATTGGTGAGACGCGTGCCGTTAGTCGGTCCTCTACCGTCGTCGAAGCGGTGCCAGGCGGCGTGCGAGAGGTCTGGGTGGACGGTCAATTCCAGGTAGTACTCGAGTCGGGTCTGCCACGCTCCGCTGTTGTCCTTGACGAGATCGCCGATGGCCAGCTTCTGCTTGGAGGCCGGTCTGGAGAGGCTGACCACGTTACGCGTGGAGGGGCAGACGGCGGTGCGGCCTTCCTTCAGGTACTTCGGGTAAAGGTAGTACAGACCGTCGTCTGCACCCTCACTTGTATAGACATAGACGCCTCTCTTGGCGTCATCCATGGCGTGGAGAATCATGGCCGTCGTGATCTGTTTGACATTGGACCGGCATACCACGCGGTGGCTGCCCTCCCGCGCTCTGTTAAACGATGGTACCAGTATCGCGACCAGAAGGGCGATGATCGCCACGACGACCAGGACCTCGATGAGCGTGAACGCGCCGCATCGGATTGTCTTGAGTCCAGCCAATGCACTCACCTTCAGAGGCAGCCCGGCTCTGCCAGTTCTGTGCCGCTGTAGCAGGCCTGAAGAATGCCGAAGTCGACCTGGTCGACATCCTGATCGCTGTCCAAATCGGCCATCGCGCACTCGCCGCTATAGGGAATCGCCGGGCCCGAGGCGCAGTTGACGAAGAGGGTGACGTCCGCTTGGTCCACGTAGCTGTCACCATTCAGGTCCGGGACTCGGCTGGGAACCAACACCACCAGTTGAGGTGGGAAGGCACCTTCCTTGAGCCAGTGGATCTTCCATCCGTCGTCCGATGCGGACTCGATGATGAGTCCCTTGTCGACTTCGCCGGCCTGCCAGCCCTTGACCGTGTCCGTGATTTCGAACCAGGCTTGGCTGTCCCAGATCAGGCTTTCGGCGCTGGCAATCATCGGTCCGATTGTGCCGCCTTCCTCAGTGGGGCCATTCTCGCCGAAGTCGCTCCAGAACCGCAGCCCGGGTGCGCCATCGGTCAGTGTCCAGTTGAAGTCCACCAGCAGCTGCCGGACATTGAATGGGCCGCCGGTCCGGGTCTGGTAGCTCTCTGAGCGAGGAGCGGTTGTGACGACCAGGTAAGCCTTGAGGATCTGGGCGAGGGGGGGGACCTTGCCGGTACCGTTGCCGAACAAATCGTCGAACTTGACCAGCGCGTGGACCGTGTTTGTTGTGTCGGGCGCCGCGCCGCGTTTGTCAAGATACTCGGTGACGTACTCCTCGCCGAGAGCCGTGAGACCGTCCATCCGCAGCAACGAACACGGCCTCAACCGCCTTGTCTTTGACCAGCTCTTCAAGCGAAGGGTACGTCTTCTCGCAGCGGCACGCTTTGGCCAGCTGGGCACACCGCTCGGGCATGAGATCGCTTACGGCTACGACTCTGACATTAGGATGGTCCTGGAAGCTGAACGCTGCTCCAAATTTGCAGACTCCGTATCCGACAATGCCGACGCGGATCTTGCGGTCGGAGAAGGGCTTCCAGCCCTGAGTGCTGTCCGCGTCGGCAGGCGCTGCCGCAAAACCCGGGATTGGCTTTTCCTCGGACCGGGCAGAGCCCTGAAGTCCCAGCGAGGCGGCGCCGACACCCATTGCCTGCAGGAACGAACGGCGCGTCGAAGAGTCATACATCGCATGTCCTCCTGGAATGTGTCCCCGATGACGATGACTACCCAGCTTTGCCTCGGGAGTCAACAGGAGGAGGTGGTGCTGGGTCCCCGGGGCAGGGCAATCGCATCTGAATCCCCTGGCCCAGGATCCTGATGAGGTAGTCTTCCCGTAAGCCAGCTCGTAGTCGTTTGCTTTTGAGGCTGGCTTTGCAGGCATGCAGCAGGGAGGGGCCTTGAATCTGACCAGAGGAACGGGACGGGGGAACGCCACCATTTGTGGAGCGCGGGGTGAGCAGGGCAGCCCGAGGTCGACGACGGTTCGGCAATCTGGCCGCGGTAGCCCGAGGAACGGGCAACCAGACCGGCACAATGGATCGCCCGAACCGGCCGGTGCCTGGCCACCCAGCGAACCGGCCGAACCCTCCCAATCAGAGCCGCTGGACGGCTGGGAATCCAGGAACGCCCACTGGGGAGACCGACAGTCGACCCGGATCGGATCGGTTTGCCTCAATTCTCGACTCGCTCGGCTACGATAATAAGGACATGGCGGTACGGACCGCCCACTAAGCTAGACGCCCGGGGCAGGATGCGACTGGCGAAGATCTGATCCGATCCGGCGGCACAGAGAATGCTGTCCCGTGAGGCACCTGCGCCCCGTTGACACCAGCGGCTGGAGATGCAGAAGGGAGAACGAGATGTCCAAGTTGAAGCAATGGATGCTGATCGCGGCGGTCATCCTGGGTGGGGTCGTCTCCATGGGTGCCGATTGCGACTTCACACTCCGCGGAAGCGAGGACGGCCTTCGGCTCGACGTCGGCAACGACGACGACGACAACAATCTCCTTGAAGATCTCGAGGACCTCTTCGATTGAGTTCTCCAGCATCCTCAGGTCCGGCATCTGCGGCAACCGGCTGCCGCTCCTCCATTTCCCCTCGTTTTCCGCTTGGCCACCCAACGCGGCGGGGTGACCCCGGCGTGAGGCGGCTTCGGTCTCCAAGCGGCCTGGAGCCTCGGCCAAGAACGGATGGTTGATTCAGCTCGCAATTCGCGTTCCAGGTTCGGCACCCACGACGATTCGGGGGCCCTTCACGGTAAGCCGGGTTGTCGATGGCACGGATCAAGCGCTGTCTCTCGGAGCGGTGGAGGATCTTTGACGGCAGGAAGGGCGAGCCAAGCCGGCGGCTCAGCTCGCGACAACCGTCGTCTGTTGCCGGCAGAGTCCCCCTTCATTCCGATTTCAGCCCCGCCTTGTCCAGAAGGGTCTCGGCTTCCTGCGTCCGGCCGAGTTCCTTGATGGCCCCCGCTCTGGAGCGGATCTCATCTGCACCTGACGCTCTCGATTCGGCGGCAGCCTTGTGAAAGTACTCGTCGGCCTGTTGCTTCCTCGCGAGGGCTTTGTAGCAGCAGCCCAGCTTATAGTGCTCGACGACGTAGACTGGATTGTCGGGTTTGCCCGTTCCGAGGTTCTCCGGATACTCCATCGCAGCCAGAAGGTCCTGGATCGCTTGCTCGTGTCGCCCCTCGCGCATGAGAGCGTCGGCACGTGTACGGTGAGCGCGCAGATAGACCTCCCGCGCCCCCGTCCATCCTTCCCACGGATGGAAGGTGGCGTTTCGCAGGATCTCGAGAGCCTCAGCCTGGCGGTGGTCATCGATCAGAAAGGCTGCTCTCCTGAGCAACAGATTGCAGTTGCGGCCGACGTCGGCAGGAAGCTGGGTGAACAGCTCGGCTCGCCTGTCCTTTCGCCCGGATAGCTCATAGAGGCGATCCAGCGAAACATACAGGTTGGGGTCCTCAGGATCGCACGCGATCGCTCTCTCGTACTCGGCCGCCGCCTTGTCATGTTCCTTCAGTTTGGTCCAGTAGATCTCTCCGAGGTTCCGATACAGGGTCGCGTATTTCGGCGCCCCGGCCCGCGATTGCTGGAGATGGACCAGACCTTCCTGCCATCTCATCCGGGCGCTCAGGAGCGTGCCCAGGTAGTAGTGCAGCTTCCAGTCGTCCGGGAACCACGACAGACCCATCCGAAGAACAGTCTCGCTTTCCGTCCGGAACGGGAAGACATAGTCAGGAGACAATTGCGAGCCCTTGGAGAAGTAATCGCGAGCGGCTGCATCCTCTCCGCGCTTCTGGCAGTAGTACCCGAGATGATAGTATACGAACGGATGCCGGGCCGCGTTTCTTCGCTCCTCGTACAGTTTGAGGGCGGCGATCGCATCATCGATCAGGTTCATCTCTCCGTAATCACACGCCGTCTCGATGTAGTACTGCGGATCATCGCGGAGCAGCCCGAGCTCGTCGGCGCCGCCCTGCAGGTGGCTTTCCACCGCGGCCAACGCGTTCAGCGGATCGTCCTCGAGGACTCCCCGAACGATGGCGGCCGCCTCGTCAGCTGAAACCCGCCGTCTCAACGCCGCGGCGAGAAGGACACGGGCCTTAGGATCGTCCGGGTTGTGCCGAACCGCCTGGCGAAGGTACCGCTCGGCCGCGACCAGATCGTTGCGGCCGACCGCCATCGAGGCCAGGACCAGCGGCGCGACGTGCCGGTGGGCCGCCCGCCGCCCAACCATGTGAAGGTCCTCCTCGGTTCTCTCGCCAACGCCGAGTCCGATCTTGCACAGCGCCCGGTAGTAGCGTGCGGCATGCTGGTCCTCATTTCGTTCCAGGGCACGCTGGAACAGGTCGAGTGCCTCCTTGAGGCGGCTCGTCTTGTAGTAAACGAGTCCGAGCGACTCCGAGGCCGTCGCGAGCCCGGGGTCTTTTCGCAGAGCCTCCTGGAAGCACATCACCGCCTTCTCGATGTCCCATTGTTTCAGGGCGTAGTGGCCCGCCAGCTGCGCCTGCTCTGCGGTGAGCTCGCCGCGGTCAGGCATGACGGGCTGAAGCTCGGGGCGGGAAATCGGCGGCTTCTGGGTCGAGTAGAAGATGATCTCGCGGTCGCCAGCATCGAGGACCAGCAGACGGTACACCGTACCGGTGCCGTGCAACGGGATCTGCCTGACCAGCGGTGTCGAAGGGCTGATATCGACTCGCTCGCTGTGTATCTCCGTCTCGCCACGGAATACCTTGACGCAGCTGTTCGGAAAAGGCCGGGTCACGTTGACCGCCGCGATGACGTCGCCACCCTCAACACGGAAGTTGACCGCGGCATCAGAATTCGCTTTGACCAAGCCCTTCATTTTCTTGAGGGCATACCAGTACTCGTCCCAGCTCTCCTGCATATGAGGCTCGAAGATCCATGTATCGCCCTGAGTGGGGCATCGGCCGGACTGGACTTCGATATACTGTCCATCGTTGTCGGTCAGCATGTCCTCCCATATCGCTCCGCTTCGAGCGGTTCCCCAGGTCCAGAACTTCTTGCCGGGCGATTCCAGGGAAGAAGCGCAATGGGCCATCCCGCAATCGCGGTCCATGTTGTAGACGCCGTTGAAGTCGCCGGGGACACCGCAGAAGTAATCAGCAGGGTAGGGGATGTTCTTGTACCAGGATTTGTCGATCCCTCCGTGGAGAGGCCACGGTTCGGGATTGGCCCGCCGGCTCGCGTAAGTGTAGTCCGTGGGTGGGAAGATGACCTGGGTGTCCGCCCAGGCGTGGCTCGCGGCGTTGGCCCAGAAGTAGCCGTTGTTGTGCGTCAGCGTCGGATTGAACAGGGTGATCCGGGTCCTGAACCAGGACCGCTCCGGACAGACAGTCGTGGCCACGGTCCAACGCATGCGGCGAACCCACTCCGTGGCCCCCACGACGCAGGTCACGCTGCCGTCCTTGCCGCGCATGATCTTGTACTGCACCGGCGAGACCGTGTTCACCGTGTGCCCGAGCGTCGGGAAGTTCCATTCGATGCCGCCGGACAGCCACGCGCCGCGCAACGCCACCAGCCCCGGCTTGATGACGTGGTTGTGGTAAATGAAGTCGAAGTCGCCGTGGGTCTTGTCGTGAGCCGCATAGAGCCGCCCTCCAAGATCCGGCAGAATAAGCACGCGCGTGAAATCGTTTTCCAGAATGACGACTCGATGAGAGACCATTCGCTTGTCTCGCGTGATGTCCGTCTGAGATGGATAGGGGTAGACGTTCTGGTTCCACAAGGGCGGGCTCTTGTCCTCCGGCCCCAGAACGTAGGTGGGTATGTCAAGCCTCGTCTCCTCGATCGAAACGCCGCCCGCCCCAAAGAGCAGGGGGCCGATCGCCAGCATTATCCCTGCTGCCAGGGCAATCGTGTTCGTCATCGCATCCTCCTCCCATCTGGATTACCACGGCTCTCTCACCTCGAGACATCTCAGGCATCTATGACTCGAACGTCGAGCGGCGTCCGTCATTCTACAGCGATTCGTCCCCGTCGCGCTACTCGTCTACAGGAGACACCCTCGTCAGCCGGTATCACCAGCCTCTCGGTCGGCTCCTGGAGGCCGCGGACGCTCCGGCTTTCCCGACCCCCGGCCGATCTCATCTGTCCGCCGAACAACCTCTGGCGACACGGGAGGTGAGCCACGCCGCCGTTCTCATGCCCTGAAAGCAGGGACCGGGCCCTCATCAAGGTTGACGGGTGGTGCCGGATCGCGGCGCAAGCGCCGGCACGGTCTTTCTGCCGGGCCAGGGGTAGTTGTCTCGTCCCGCACTCGCCTCGATCGGACCCTCGGGCAGACTTCTGTGCCAAGCCAGGACCTTGGCCGCCAGCTGTTCCACCAGGTCCTGACGGCGTTCGGCGAGGTTGTTGAGTTGTGTCGGATCGCTGGGAATGTCGTACAGCTCCGTTCGGCTGCGGTCCGGGTTTGTGAGCAGCTTCCAGTCACTTTCGCGGATGGCCAGCATGGGGCTGCGGTGGAACGGTTCGCCGGGTATGTTGAATCGCCATTCCCACATCAGCGGTGTTCGCCGTGGCCGCGCTGATCCCAACAACACATCGCTCATGTCCTCGCCATCCAGGGGGTGTGATGCCGGCGGCTGAATTCCCGCCAGCGAACACATCGTCGGCAGAAAATCGACACCGGCGACGACGGACCGGTCCTCGACTCGTCCGGCGGGAACGTGTGACGGCCAGCGCACGATGAAGGGCACGCGAATGCCGCCTTCGTACAGGCTTCGCTTGCGGCCTCGAAAAGGCCCGGCCGAGCCGACACCGCTGTGCCCCGCGTTCACGATATGGATGTCCTCTGGTCCGTTGTCGCTGGAGAAGATCACCAGCGTCTCATCCGCCAGGCCGAGCTCCTCCAACCCCTCCAGAAGTCGCCCGATCTGCTCGTCAAGGTCGCCAACGGAGGCATAGTAGATGGCCTCTGCGCCCTTGTGCCGGATGCCCGAACCCGGATTGAGGTGGTTGTAGGGCCGCATCTGCTCTTCCGTCGGATTCAGCGTTGCGTGCGGCAGCAGCGTCCAGAGGTTGACGTAGAAAGGTCGATCCTTGTTGGCTCTGATGAAACGCAGGGTCTCATCCACGAGCAGGCGGGTGGATTTCGGCCAGAACTGATCCGGCGGCTCGGACCAGCCGGGATTCACCGAGACCATCGTCCGGGCCTGGTCAAAGCCGTAGGCGGTTGGGTCCGGGGCGCCCAGCCCGGCTCCCAGGTGCCATTTGCCGAAGTGCGCAGTGGCGTAGCCCGCCGTCTTGAACAGAGCGGCCACGTTCGGAACCTCTGGGTCCAGCCAGTTGGACATCCCGCGACGGGCGTTCAACTCATGGCTGGCGAAGTGGCCGTGGATGCGGTGCCGGGCGGGATACTGGCCGGTCATGAACGCGCAGCGGCTCGGGGAGCAGACCGAGCCATTGACATAGAACTGGGTGAACAGCATGCCCTGGGTGGCAAGCCGATCAAGCCACGGTGTCTTCAGCTGCCGGTGGCCGTAGCAGCTCAGATCCCCCCAACCCAAGTCGTCAGCCAGGATGAACAACACGTTGGGGCGCTCGACGGGTTGCCTGGCCCAGGCGAGCTCGGAACCGAAAACAAGAAGCAGCAAAACGAGGGTCCTCATAGACGGTCCTCATGGTCGCCGGCGGAACCACGATCTACGCTACTGCGGCAGTGCCTTTCCGCCCTCTGCGGCTCTGTCGTCGCTGATCGACTTCAGCCAGGCGGCGTGTTCTCTCAGTAGTGCATCGACCACCTCGGGATGCCTGAAGCGCAGGTTAACCTGCTCGCCCGGGTCGCTGTCCATGTCGGATAGAAAGATGCCATCCACTCCTTGAGCGCGCCTGGCCTTGGCGCCTGGATTGTCCTTTGAATGGACCAGATCGACGTAGCCATTGCGAACCAGCTTCCACTTGCCCTGGCGCACCGCCGACTGATTGTCCCACTCAAAGCACAGCGTCTTGTGGCCGGGGGCGTCGGGGTTGAGGAGGAACGGCACCCAGCTTCGGCCTTCGATGGCGCGGTGGACGGGTGCTTCGCCACCAAGGACTTCGGCTACGGTGGGGAAAAGATCCATAGCGATGGCCAGTTGGGAGCGAGTCTGGTTGCCCGTCACGGCGGCCGGCCAGCGCAGAACGCAGGGCATGTGGATGCCGCCATCGAAAAGGCTGCGTTTGTACTCACGGTACGGGTGATTGCTGCCGCCACCCTCGCCGCGCAGAGAAGGAGGCGCGCAGCCGTTGTCGCTGGTCAGGATGACCAGGGTATTCTCGGAAAGCCCGCGTTTGTCCAGATGCTCCAGGATCACGCCCACGGCTTCATCCAGACCAGCGACCAGGGCTGCGTACTCGGCTCTAGCCTTGGGCACTCCGGGGTAGGTCTGGCGGTGCCTTGCCTGCGGGACCATGGGGTAATGCGGGGCGTTGAACGCGACGTAGAGCAGGAACGGGTCCTTCTGATGCTTGTCGATGAACTGGATAGCTTCCCCGGTGAACAGGTCGGTGGTGTGTTGACCCTCCAGGTGGACTTCTTCGCGGTTGCGATAGAGGTCATGAAAGTACGAGTCGGTCCAGTAGTTCATGTGTGAGTAGTAATCCACCAGCGAGGAATAAAAACCGAAGAAGAAATCGAAACCCTGATTATGGGGTGAGGATTCCGGCGTGAAGCCAAGGTGCCATTTGCCGATCGCCCCGGTGGCGTAGCCGGCGGCTCTGGCGAGTTCGCCGAGGGTGGTCTCTTCGGCCGGCAGGCCCGGCTCACCCGACCGGCCGGCCATGTTCTTCTCGAGCGAAAGACCAATGCGGGCGGGGCTTCTGCCGGTGAGCAGGGCGGCGCGCGAGGGGGCACACAGCGGGGCGGCGCTGTAGTAGTGGGTCAAGCGGATTCCGTCGCGGGCGAGCAGGTCGATGTGGGGCGTCCTGATATCCTTGCAGCCGTAGCATCCGATGTCCCCAATGCCCAGATCATCGGCCAGGAAGATGAGGATGTTGGGCTTCTTCCCCGAAACATCCGACGGGCTGAACGCAAGATTGCGTCTGGCCCTGGAATCGATGCCACTCTCTTCCTTTCCCCTCTCCGGATGCTGAGGAAAGGGCAACGATTGACCGCTCGGGAGCGAGTCAAGGGCCGCCATGAGCCTGGTCTGGGCGGCCTTCGCTTCCGAGTCAAGGCTACTGGCGAGGTCCCGCTTTTCCTCCGGGTCGGCGTACAGGTCGTACAATCTGCCGTCGGAGGTCAGCTTGAATCTCCGGTTGCGAATGACCCGTTTCCGGCCGTACTGCGAGTAGATCCAGCCGCGGCGAGGTCGGGGCTCCGGCTCGCCCAGCAGGGTGGCCGCAAAGGACTGGCCGTCGATGGCGATCTCCTTGAGCGGCCTCACGCCGGCGAGTTCGAGAAGCGTGGGTAGAAAATCGGAGAAGTCAATCAGTTCATCGCTCACCCTGCCTGCGGGCGTCTTGCCGGGGTAGCTGATGATCAGCGGGACACAGATGCCGGTCTCCAGGAGCGTGGCTTTGCCGCCGTCGACCAGCCGGCCATTCATCCGGCAGGGCACGCCCTTGACGGTGCCGTTATCCCCGACGAGGATGACCATCGTCTTGTCGCGGATCTTGAGATCGTCGAGGACTTCGAGCAGCTGGCCCACCTGGTGGTCCAGGTAGTCCACCATGCCGGCGAAGAGAGCAGTGCCCTTCAGATTCCGGTCGCGGTTGAGCGGGGTCGTGGTCAGCGGCGTGTGGGTGAGTACCATGGAGTGAAAGGCCAAGAACGGACCGTTGCGGCGGCGCCTCATGAAGTCAATGAGGTAATCGTTGAACACATCAGGGCCAAACTTGCCCGTGCAATCAGGCCGCCGGCCGTCGGTCTGCACGAAGGGGTCGAAGTACCGTTCGGTGACGCGGTTCTGGCCGGCCTCGGCCCCCGGCCAGACGCAGTGTTCGTCAAATCCGTGGTGCCAGAGGGCGTCCGGCTGACGGCGGAGGTCGTTGAGCTGCCACTTGCCGCCGATAGCCGTCGCATAGCCGGCATCACGCAGGTAACGGAAGAACGTGACCTCCTTGGTCCAGTCGAAGTACGGCTCTCCCCAACGCGGCACGTCGTGGTGAATGACCCAGCCGGTGCGGAATGGGTAGCGACCGGTGTAAAGCACGTGGCGACTCGGCGTGCACAACGGCGTGGCATAGCAGTGGGTGAAACGCACACCCGACTTGGCCAGACGGTCAATACTGGGCGTGGCGTGCTCACTGCCGAAGCAGCTCAGCCACTCCGGGCCGAGGTCATCGACGAGAATGAAGAGGATGTTCGGTCGCTCGGCACCCCGGGCGGCGGGGGCAACCAGAGCCAGCAACAGCCAGGCGAAAAGCGAACAAAACCGAACCAGTGCATGGATTCCGGGTCCGAGCATGTGAGGCTCCAGCCTGTACGGTTTACCTGTGCGGGCCGCTTCGGTCAACAAGTGTGACGAACGACAGGGGCCCACCGCGAGCCGGAGGCGATGGGGGCTTGGTCATTACCCCGGATACCGGCGGTATCCGTCGAAACAGGCGGTATCGTGGTGCCATGCCTCGGCGTGTCGGGCTTCAGCTGGCTCAGGTCGGTCGGGTAGCAGTCAACGCAGTGGAGGATTATTCCCGAGGGTCTTCGCTGATGCAACTCCATCGACTCACGCAGTTGTCCGTCACAAGCTTCCCCAAATCTCCGAACGCGTCGAGGCGCCACGCGTTGTTCGCCGGGCCATCACTGCGGACGGCGGGGTGAGGGAGGGGGGCCCATCACGATCGTTTCGCTGTCGGCCATCGGGCACTCCGTTTTCGTTGATTCCGCCATGCAACGTGCGTATGCTCGCCAAGTGATTGGCCCGCGGATGCCGGTCGGTGTGACCGACGGCGGGGGGCAAACACCGGGGTATGGGCCTGTCTGTGGAGGCCGTGACTCCCGGTGTAAGAAGAAGGTGACGCCTGGGATGCGATGGACATGCGCCTGGTCGACAACGCCGAGGTTTCGGTAGATCTGCCATCCTGGCTGGGACTCCGTCACGCGTTTACGATTGATGCCGCCGAGCTGCAGAGCATCTCGCTCAAGCCAGGGGATAGCCAGTCTCGATGTCACGTGGAACACTTGCCCTCATTCGGTTGGTGGCTATCCCGGCCGCCCCGTCGCTACAGAGTGAACTGTAGAGTTTCAACACGGGCAGGTTCGCCCCTGCGTGTGGGAGCTCTTCAACCCGGCGGCGGGTCCGGCTGGTTGAATGGGATGTGCGGACCCGATACGGGTAATCGTGAGCCAGAGCCTCGTAGGCAACGGCCCGAGTGATCGCAGGAGGACATCATGCAACGCTCACGCTTCCTTGGCTCCGGACACGGCCGGAAACGCCAATGGTCGGCATTTTTCATCTCACTGGCCGTTACTTTGGCCGGTGTAGGGCCACATGCACGGGCAGACGACCAGCCTTCGCCCGCCGAAGTTCAGACAATCCTACAACGCGAGGCCCGGCGCAGCAGACCGGACTACATCATCTACATCCCGCGCCACTGGGACGGCTCGGCCCAGGACTCGCACAACGAGCACCTGCTGGTCTTCGAAGGCCCCCGCGGCTGGCTGATGGCGGTCTGGACTCAGTCCCTCAAGAAGCCAGGTCCCGCCAATCGGATCGTCTTCGCACGCTCGAAGGACGGCGGCGCAACCTGGTCGCCACCCGTGCACGTCGCCGGCCCACGCTCAGCCGAAAGCCCATCCCATATGGCCAGTTGGGGTTTTCCCATGGTCTCCCGATCCGGCCGGATCTACGTGATCTACAACCAGCATCAGGGCCTCAGCGGCTGGATTCCCATGCACACCGGCACGATGGACGGCACCTATAGCGACGATGACGGCCAGACGTGGTCCCGGCCCCAGACCATCCCCATGCCCCACAGTCCCTATGATGATCCGGAAGGAAAGACGCCCGCTGAGTGGATCGTCTGGCAGATCCCGAGCCGCGATCTGGACGGCAAGTACTTCGTGGGCTACTCGCACTGGATCAACCGCGAACGGGCATGGCTCAAGGAACCCGAGAACTGGACGCAGATCGAGTCTGTGTGCGAGTTCATGCGCTTCGAGAATGTGGACAACGACCCGGAGGTGAGGGATCTCAAGGTGAGCTACTCGGGATGGGGTGACCATGCGTTGCGCGTGCCGCACTACCTCTATCCCCAGATGAGTATCGCGCAAGAGCCCAGTACGGTCCGCCTGCCCGACCAGCGGCTGTTCTGCGTGATGCGCACAAACACCGGCTACATCTGGTATAGCCTCTCGGCGGACGACGGCAGGAATTGGGGTAACCCCCGCCCGCTGCTTCGTAAGGATCACGGCCGGCCGATCCTGCAGCCGGTCGGCTGCTGCCCGATCTACCGCTTGGCTGACGGCCGGTACGTGCTCCTGCATCACAACAACCGGGGCGACATCACGACAAAGCCCGACCGAACCTCCGAGCCGCGCCGGCCAGCCTTCATCGCTCTGGGTGCGTTCCGCCCGGCCGCCGACCAGCCCCTCTGGTTCAGCGAGTCCAAGCAGCTCATGGACAATGACGGCGTTGGACCGGATGGAGCGAAGGCCAGTCCCGGCCGTCGGGTCAACACGAACATCGGCGTCTACAGCAGCTTCACGACATACGGTGGCAATGACGTGCTTTGGCATCCCGATCGCAAGTGCTTCCTGCTCGGCAAGAAGATCACCGCCGAGTTCCTGGCCGATCTGGTTGTGCCGGGAGGATAGGGGTACGGCTCGGATGCTGCCGCGCCGGTATCCGTCGATCACTGCGTCGGGATATTAGCGCAGTCCACCGGCTGGCCGTTCTCGTAGCAGAACCGCTCAATGGTGCTGGTGGTGCTGAAACCCCCGAGACCACCGGTCAGCAGGTTGGCCAGAAACGTGCCCACAAACGTGGATGTGCCCCAGGCAAGGAACTTCTCGCCCTTGCAGCCGGCGCCCATCAGGCTGACCGTCACCAGAACCAGCAACAACCGAGCAAGCCGTCGTTTCCTAACTACACGCATTGGATACTCCTCTCGCTGAGCCCTTGCGGTGCGTCGACCATGACGTACCCATTGCCTCGCGCCGTGAATCAGGACCGCTACCCGGCGGCCGATCGGCCAGAAGCCGCATCCAGATCCGGCAATTCCACCCTCCGGAAGGATCATCCGTCCGCGCCTGACGGTGAGCCACGCCACTCACCGCCGGGCCTCCTCGGAAGAGACCGCCGGGCGTCCGCGGGCAGTCCCTGCCCCACGATCGGAGGACGATTCCATCTTACCCGGAATCACGCTTGAGTTCCCTCTGCCCGCCGGAGCTTTTCGCAGAACCAGCCGGACCGGCGTCCACTTGGCCTGAAGTGGCCTTGCTGACCTCCAGGTCAGGGGCGTCCTTCCGGTACAGATTCCCGACACCCCGGATCAGGTTCAACAGACAGGTGGGGCCGTACTACAGGGTGATCACTGTGTCCTCCGCAAAGGCGGGAAAGTACTCCCGTCTGGCGGTCTTGTCCTTGGCGAAGAACGAACCAGTGAAGGCCCTGATCATCCGGTCGGTAGCCTTGCCGGTTTGCCAACAGCCCGTTTCAAGAGGCTCCACGCCCCAGTCGTGCTTGGCCCGATCGCACATCACACCCGTCCGTCGAAAACTGGACGCTGTCGGTGGCCTTTTCCCCCTTCTTCAGGGAAAGACCCCATAGGAACAGCTTACGCCGACAGTAGTTCTGAGACACTCGCCCCGAGGCCCCAAGGGGCAAGGAGGGCAAGGGCAGCACGCCTTATCGCGGCGCCCTCCCGTGTTTCAGAATCGAACAGGAAAGCGGGAATCCTGGTCGGGAACCGACAGCCATATAGGGAGAAGGAGAAACTGACTCACCTCGGCGGCCAGACAAACGGAGATCGTCGCCGAGCCTTGATAGAAGGAGATCCGCACATGGTAGCTCCCGCCTCTGCAGAAGTCGTCTTGAGCACCTTGGCCATGAAGCCGTCACGGGCCTCCGCCGCGGCCATCGGGCATCACTATGTCCTCGACGGTGCCCCGTCCGCGATCCGCCTGCGGGCCGTGGATTTGCTCTGCGGCATGGTATGCGATTGGAGCGTGGCCCTGCTCGATGAGTTGATCAACTCACCGCACGCCGACTACGTCCTCCGACAATACGCTCTGCACCGGGTTCACGAACTGCTTAAGGTGGCGATGAGCCGCGGATACGCACACCTGGGCCCGCCCGAGTGCCGTCGCTTGATGACCCGAGCCCGGTGCGAGCTGCAGCACCGCTGCATGCGGGATGGGCAGCCGGGCATGCCGGCGGTGGACGCACTCTGCAGCCACCTGGGGCAAGCGGTGGCCGACGGTCTGTTCGGGGCTCTGCCGGACTTCTGAGATGACGTTGTGCCAGGCCACGTGAGACGGGTACAATGTCCGTCGCCATTTCCTGGCCGATGACCGGGGCGTGGAGAGACGTCGACAGGGACGGAGCCCTCACGTGGCCACGACGACAAGCACCGTCTTGCTGAGCCAGCTGAAGGATGCCCGCAACGACCGGGCGTGGTCGGATTTCGTGCAACGCTACTGGAGATTACTGAACGCCTTCGGCCTGAAACTCGGCCTCGGCCGGGAGGATGCTGCGGATGCCGCACAGGAGGCCTTGGTCGCTTTTGTCGAAGCCTACCGGCAAGGGCGGTATGAACGTGACCGAGGCCGCCTGCGACATTGGCTGTTTGGCATCGCCCGGAACAAGGTCCTGCACATGCTCCGCAGCCGCGCCGCCCAGCACGTCGTGAGCCCCGAGGGAGGCAAGTCTGATCTGCTGTTCAACGTGCCTGACGACCAGAGCATTAGCGAAGTGTGGGAACTCCAGTGGCGTCAGGCCGTCTTGCGGGCATGCCTGGACCAGGTCAAGTCAGAGATGAGCCCCGAGACCATCCGAGCCTTCGAGCTGATGGTGTCGGGAGAGGTGTCTTCGGGGGTCGCTGCAGCCCAACTGGGCATGACGGTCAACGCAGTCATGAAGGCCAAGCGACGCGTGCTCGTCCGCATGCGCGAGGTGTACCGTCAGATGGAAACCGATTGGTGAGCGACAGCCCTCCGTCCAGGACTTTCGGGTGCAGCCGGGAGTGGCCGCCGCCCCTGTTCCTTTGGGGCGTAGCCGGAAGGTGCGGAAACTGACCTGATCGATGTTCCCGTCCTGGGCCAGGTCAAATGAACCGGCTGAACCGGCTGGCTGCGGGAACACATCAATTGAGCCGACGGCTCTCGGCAACCGGCCCCTCGCCCCAGGGCGATGGCGCCGCGTTTCTGCAGAACCGGCCCACGGCCCGTTCAGCCAGGTTTATGACCGTCGAGGCGGTCGTTCGAATGACCAATCTGACAGGCAACAGATACATTGTGTACAAACGGGCTCCCAGCTCGAGTGGGAGCATCAGACCCGGCTTCTGGTTCCGGACGATTGCAAAGACCGTCAACGGCGTCAGCATCCAGGGGATCGAAGGTATCATTATCGGCACCGGCGGCAACGACCGGATCAGCGGGACCATCAATGTGGCTGATGGTCTCTGGCATCATACGGCGATGCCTGATGACCATGATGATTGGCTATGCGGCCAGTTTGGCGTGGCAGCGCGACCCTGCCGAAAGCGACGGTTGGTCCGGTCCCCCGAACGCGATAACCGTCCAGTCACCGCCGTGAGTGTCCTCCGCAGCCGGCTTGACTCGCGCCGCGCCCTCCCGGCTCGACTAGAACCAGCCATCTCCGACTGGAGGCGATCACACGTCGTGATCATGGGCGGGCTACGCAGGCCCACAGCTTCTTCATGCCACGGGGTGGCACGGCACGTCCGCATCCTCGGCGATCCGCCAGGAGGGCCAACCTCCGACCGCCAGAGGCAGATCGCACCTCGCCGTTCGGTCTCGCGAGACCCTCGAGCCGGCCTCCCGCAATCCTCGGGAAAGCCGAGCCAGGTCGCACTACATACGGCCTGCGGATCACAAGCCTTGTGCAAGCGTCTGGCAGGAGCTACGATGAACCCCCTGTGCCTTTCGGCAAGGAGAAAGCCATGCCCCGCAAGAAAAGCGGCTTCAAGTGCGCCAAGTGCGGTCAGTCGTTCAAGATGGCCATGCACCTCGGTCGGCACATGAAGACCACCCACGGCCAAGTGTCCGCCAAGCCTCTCAAGACAAGCCGCAAATCCACTGCCCGCAAGCGGCGGCCCAGGGGCACCGCTGCCATTGCCGGCCTGCAGACCCTGTCGCTCGACCAACTGGTGGAGCTGATCGCCGCCGCCAGGGCAGAGGCAAACCGCCGCATGGCTGAGCTTCAGAAGGCCATCAAGTAGACGCCGACGGCCCGCCATCGCTGCGGAGAGGCGATTACGGGGGACAGAACGGTCGTGCAGCTGATCGCACGCACCGCGAAGCTGTAGACCAGGCGCAAAACCGTGATCCACCCAGGTCCACCCGCGAAAACGGCGGCATCGACCCCGACCTGGGCCGCTGATCCGCCCGAACGGGCGGTCCGTCCGTAGCGCTCGAGGTTAAAGCAATGCACGACAAGAGGATGCGGAGCTTCTTCGCAGCGATCGCCCATGTCCAATCCACGCCCTTCGGAGCGGCGCAAAACGCACCGGCCTCGCATCCCCAGACTGAAACCTTTGTGCCCCTTGGCCGTCCATCTCTACGTAGTCGTCGAAACCACGACAGCGGTTGGAGCACGCAGAAAGGAGACTCTGATGTCACCGTATCGCCGGTTTCTCGTCACCTTGACCCTTGCCGCCCTGACGCCCGTGGTGATGGCCGAGAACAAGCCGTCGTTCACGCTCGGAGGGGGCGTTCCGTCGGACGTGTACATCTACATCCACGGGGCATACAACCCGGAGAAAGAGTATCTTGACAAGTACTGGAAGGACGTATGGACGTCGTTCAAGAAGACCGGGATCATCGAAGACGTCCACACGCTGATCAGCTCCACGGCACCTCCGGCGGATCGCGAGAAGTTCGACAGTTTTTGGAGGCGCGCGGGCGAGTTGATCAACGGCGTGGACTGGGATGCGCGGATCGATGAACTCGTGTACACCAGCCGGATGGGCATACCCATGCCGGAGTACCTGCTTCTACTGCGTTACGAGAGCGATGCCAAGGCTGCCAAGAACGGCGAGGCGTTTGCCGCCGTTTTGAAGGAGATCGAGTCAGTCGCCGGCACAGCGGACGGCCGCTTCACCTGCGATGAGCAGCAGGTCCACGGGGCGACCGTCAAGTCGCTGAAAGCCAGGGATGTGCCGTTCGCCAGTCTGCGGGTCGCGGTGCGCGGGCCGGTGGTGGCGGTGGCCATCGACCGAACACTGCTCGACGAATCGCTCGGCCTGCTGGCCGGCCAGGCCGACAAGAAAGGTCTGACGCAGACGGAACGCTACACCCAGGCAATGGCAAAACTGCCGCCTGCAGAGGACACGGTGGTCTTCTTCGACGTCAAGACGATGATCGAGGGCGTACGCGGCATCATGAAGTTCGGCGGCGAGCAGGCTCCGCAGGACGAGAAGGCCAAGGAAGTCCTCGGTGTGGTGAACAAGGTATTGGACGAGGTCGGCGTGCTTGACTACTTGGCCAGCACCGAACACACCGAAGGCTACCAGCAGCACGATGAGACCATCGTCATGCTGGCCCCGGACGCTCCAAAGAGCCGTCTGTACAAGGTATTCTGCAAACCGGAGCCGATCGAGCGGTTCGACCGTTTTATACCTAAGGAAGCGACCGCCTACAGCGTGACATCTGGCATCGACCTAGCCGCCCTCTACGGCGTGGTGATCGATTTCATCGGAAAGGAAGTGCCCGAGGGCGACAGCGTGCTCGCGAAGTGGGAGCAGGCCCAAAACGAGATCGGTTTCCGGCCCGAGCGGGACGTCTTCTCCTGGCTGGGACACCAGATGGTCTCAGTGACCCTGCCGGCAGCAGCACCCTCGCCGTTCAGTTCCGAGGACTCGGTTCTGTTCATCAAGGTCCGGAACGAGAAACAGGCGAGCGAGAAGATTAAGGCTGGCCTCGACAAGCTCAACCAGCTGCTCACCAGGGCCAACCAGCCGCTGACCAGCCAACCGGCGGAGGTCGTGGGAGCTCAGGGCTTCCGCATGGTCACGCATCCCATGGTCGCGATGTTCCTGCACCCCGTGTACGGCACGGCGGAAGAACACCTGGTCATCGGTAGTTCGTCTGAGGCTATTCAGACCTGCCTGGCCACGGCTCGCGGCGAACATCCGAGCGTGATCAAGAACGAACGAGTCACACGCGAGGGCCTGGTTCCCAAGGGCGCGGTGACGTCCGCGGATTTCGCCGATATGACCAACATGGGTAGGGATGTCGCTCAGGTGCTCGGGGTCATGGGAATGGTCTCGGCGATGATCCCGGACCGGCCGGATACCAAACCCATCCGCGGCATCTTCGGCATGGTCAGCAAACTCGGCCCGGTGGCGATGAAGCTCAACTTCTTCGTGTCGCAGTCGTCGGCGACGACGTTCGAGAAGAACGCATGGCACATCAGGAAGGTGATCAACTACCGCGAGCCGAAACCAACGACGGCGGAGTCAGCCGCCTTGAGTGAGCGGTAGCCGGCATAACGGGGTGCGGCCTCAACCGCCGGCGGTCTCGGGCCGAGCCGCCCGACGACAAAACCAGGAGCCCGTGACCCTCAGAAGCACGAGCTCCTTCTCGTGGGCGTGACTCTCCCAGACGGGGCGCCGGTGCGCACAGAATCATGCGTCCGCGCCGGCAAAGACCCACAAAGACTCACCCGGTCGCCTCGCCCGATGCACGGAGCCGACGGTTGCTGAGTCCGTAGAGAGGTATCCCGGCGAGCAGTATCCCCAGCGCGGCCAGTGCAATCCACGGCTTGTACCTGACGGCGCTGTACGCCAGGAACGCGCAGGTCAGACAGAAGATAAAAGTGGTAAACGGATAACCCCACACCCGATAGGGGCGCTCCACGCACGGCTCCTTGCGGCGGAGGATGATCACTGCCAGGCTCGTCGCCAGATAGAAGAGGTACACGGGAGCGGCCGTGTAGAGGATCGCGTTCAGAAAGGAACCCAACGCCACGATCAGGATGATCGCGATCACCGCCTGCAACAGCAGAGCTCGAACGGGTGTACCCGTGTTGGCGTCCCAGCGACCGAGCGGACGGAAAACCCGGTGGTCAGCCCCAACGGCAAACGAGATACGCGCACCGGTGAAGATTAGTCCGTTGACCGCACCCAGCGCCGATATGCAGACAAGGGCGCTGATGACGGCCGGTGCCTTTGCCGGAAACACCGTCGAAACCGTCTCGGTGGCTACCGCCTGGGAGGTCGCTAATCCTTGGTACCCCAGCGTGTACAGAAACGCACCATTGACCAGCAGGTAGAGTACTGTGACCGACGCGGTGCCCAGCATCAGTGCCCGAACGATGTTGCGACTCGGATTGATGACCTCCGCGGCAACGTAGGCCATCTCGTTCCACCCGCCAAAGGTGAACAGGACCAGGATGAGGGCCAGACTTGCGGGCAGCGGTTCGACAGCTCGAGCGGCCACCACTCCCTGCGGGGCACAGACGGCCACGCCCACGATGGCCGCCAGACCCAGGACTTTCACGCCGGTCAGGACATTCTGCGTCCACTTGCCCTGCCGCACACCAGCGACATTGACCACCGTCAGAACGACCACCGCAAGACAGGCGTAGAGCTGTTGGCTGCAGGCAAGCGGCTCGTCCTTCATCGGATCGTAAATGGCGCAGGCATACGTTGCGAACGCAAAGGCCATCACCGCGATGTCGCCCGGCCTCACAATGGCCAGCTGGATCCAGCCAAACAGGAAACCGGCCCAGCGGCCGTACGCCCTGGTCAGATAGGCATAGTCGCCACCCTCCTGCGGATACGCCGTCGCAAGCTCCGCATAGCTCATCGCCCCGCATAGCGAGAGCAATCCGCCGACCAGCCACAGGGCTAGCAACCCGCCCCCGCCTGACGCCCCTCGGGCAATGTCCGGGGCCATCTGGTAGATGCCCGCCCCCACGATGATGCCCACGATGAGACAAACCGAGTCCAGAAGGGTCAGTTCTCTTCGAGGTACAGCATCCATGACCTGTTCGCTTGGCTTGGATGGCGACTGCGGTGCAGCGGAAACGACCCGCCCGCAACCGGATCGCTCGTTCACCGCTTCTTCAGCGTCATTCCGATGCCTGAACCGCCCAGGTTGACGAACAGCGTCTCGAGCTTGGGATTCGTCGTGATCGCCTTGACGTACGCGGGATCGGCCTGACGGGCACTCATGTTGTGGGCCAGGATGAGGCCGCCTGGGCGAACCAGGGGAAGAAGCTTCTCAAGGTAGTCCAGATAGCCTTCTTTGTCGGCGTCGAGGAACAGGAGGTCGATGGGTTCCTTCAGCTTGGTCACCTCCTTGTGGGCATCACCCTCAACCAGAGTCACGATGGATTCGACCCCGGCGCGTGCGAAGTTCTTGCGGGCCAGGGCCGCACGCCCGGCGTCGACCTCGTACGTGGTCAGCTTGCCACCCGTGGAACGTAACGCCAGACACAGCCAGATCGCCGAGTAGCCGTGGGACGTGCCGATCTCCACCACCTGCTTCGGCGCGATGCTCTCGGTCAGCAGCCGCAAGTAACGACCATCATTGAGCGGGACGCTCATCATCCCTCCTCGTTCGTTCCTGTTCATGTCGTCGAGCACGGCGAGGATCTTCTTCTCAGCGTCATCCTTGGGCAGAGGCGACGAGCTGAAGTCAGGTTGCCCCGCCCACGCTCTGTTGCCCGGCGGGCCTTCCACGCCGCCCGGTCGCCGACCTTCACGTTGCCGTGGACGCTCGCCTCGATCAGGCGGACCGCCCTGGTCCTGCGCGCTGACCACCCATGACAGCAGACCGAGAGTCAGTACGAGAGCCACTGCCGTCCTCTTCATGTCTCTGTTCCTTTCGTTTGTCGGTTGACCAGTCTTCCGAGCTGCCGCACCGGCGCAGACTCAACCGGCAGAACGGTCTGTGGAAAGGACTATTGCCAAAGCCAGTCGCACCCGATGGACTTCGACCGCAGCTTCCGGCCAGATCCTGTCTTAGGACGCCGGCGAGAGCGGTCCTCAGACAGACTATGCCACCCGGCTTCCCTCAACGCCTGTCGCCGGCAGCACAACAGTCACCGCATAGCCGGGGTGAGGACTCACGGTACCCGGCCACCCGTCACCCAGGATTAGGCCGCATGGTATCGTCCTGAAACGCGGTCCTTGGCCTCCCGCTCAACGCCGTCATGCCCGCTCTTACAGCGGTCAGCAGCCTCATCTTCCTCGTTCTCCCCTTGGCCGAGCCAGCGAAGGATGTCATCCTCGGTGGCAACCGGCGTCGTCGTCCCCACAATGCGAAAGATCGTGCCGCACTTGCGGCACCGAGCATGACGGCCGTTGGCCTTGGCCGGCACGCGGTAGGTCGTGCGACACTCGGGGCAGACACATTGGATTTGTTCAAGCATCATTGTCCACCACCTTCCTGCCCAGGCAAGGGCGTCGAAACTGACGGCGACCTCGCCCGACTGGTGTGCAACCGTAGGTACTGTGCCTCGGCGCGATATTAGACACATGTGAACTGTTGACGTTTGGAAAACATCCCCCGAGGAACGGCGCAGGCATCCACAGATCCTGGCCGCAGGCGTGCCCGCAGGCTACTCCTACAACCTGTATGCTGCAAGCGTGGCGACCGAACGAACCGCCGGGGGCCTGTCCCAAGGCCTCACCTGTTGTCGCCCGACGGATCCCAGCCAGAACCGGACGCTTCCATGCGGGCCGCCCAACGAGCCTGCTCCTTCCGCTCTGCCCCGTTGAGCCCACCCGTGCGACCTGCCGCACCTGCCGACCGCGGATCGTTGAGCTGGCAGGGACAGCGGGCAACGGGTCGTCGCAAGCTGTGCGAACACGTGCATTCTCGAGAGGTCGGAGGTAGTCTCTCTTTCATGAGCAGCGACCGTCTGGCCAAAGCGTTCATCTGTTGGCTGGCAGTCCTGGCCCCTGTTCGGGCAACTGCGGCCACACCTGAGGCTCACTCCGCGACCTCCGCGACCAAGCCCGCAGTGCCCCACTATCGTGTCTATCCCCTCCGCAACGGCACCTGCAAGATCGCCGGCAACCACGCGTTTGCCGGTGGGAACAACGCGGAGACGTATGACTACACGCTGTACGTCTGGCTGGTCCTGGGCGGGGACAAACCTATCCTGGTCGACGCGGGGCTCAACAATGTGGCTGAAATGAACCGCGGAGCAGCGCACGTGCTTCGCGAACCAATCAAACAGTGCCCAGATGAATCCGCCCGCGCCCAGCTCCGCAGGTTCGGTCTCAAGCCTGAGGACATCGGCCATGTCCTCGTCACCCACATGCACTTCGACCACGTCGACGGGCTGGACGACTTTCCCAATGCAAAGGTGTACATCGGCAGGAAAGAATGGGGACCCTGGTGCGACGGGCGGATTATGACCCAGTTTGACAGCAACCCTCAGTGGAAAGCCCGGCTTGTCCGCGTCGGTGATGAAGAGATCCTGCCCGGTATCGAGTCCTTCTGGGTCGGTGGTCACACCCCCGGCTCGACGGCGTACCGCATCCAGACCGCCCACGGCCACGCTGTCCTGACCGGCGACACGGTGTCCCTCCTGGCCAACATCGAGAAGGACATCCCGGTTGGCGTCCATGACAACCGCGACGAATGCCTGGCGGCCATGAGGACAATTCGTGAGAAGGCGGACGTGATTCTCCCCAGCCACGATCCCGACACGCCGAACCGCTGGCCGCCGCTCCCCGCTGGTACCCCCAGGTACACTATTCGGGCCATCCGAGTCGGCGAGTGCGAAGTTCGTGACTACATCACATACCAGGATCTGGAGGAGGCCGCTGGCCGGGAAACGAAGACCTACGCTCTCTATGTCTGGCTGATCGAGGGCGGCCCCCGGCCCGTGCTCGTCGAAACCGGCCCCAATCCCAGGTACGTGCAGGCATTCAACCGCGCCACGGCCGCGTACATCCCGGGTGGCGTCAAGCAGAAACCCGAGGAAGATACGCTCCAGGCGCTCAAGCGCGTTGGCGTCGACCCGCTCGCCATCAGTCACGTGATCATCACCCACGCGCATGGTGATCACTACGATTACTACCCCGCCTTTGCCAATGCCCGATTCGTGATCAGCCGGAGGGAGTACGAAGACTGTAAGGATCACCTGGCTGGCGAGGTAGGCAAAGTCCTTGCCGCTCGCCCTGAGCTTCTTCAGCTCGTCGGCGACGAGGAGGTCCTGCCCGGTATTCGTACTGTGCCGCTGGGCTGCCACACGCCCGGCAGCCAAGGCGTGCTGGTTCAGACCCGCCTGGGGCCCGCGATGCTGACCGGCGACGTGGTCTATCGGTACGAGAATATTGAGAAAGACCGCCCTTCGCGCAGCCCCGATCCCAAAGTCTGCCGGGAATCCATGCGTCGAATCCGGTCCCTGGCGGATATCGTCTTGCCTGCCCACGATCCGGAGACCCTGGTGCGCTGGCCGGGCGGTGTGATCGGCCACCCTCTTCCCCCCTGCGCAGACCCGAAATAGCCCAACGCCGGGGACAGTACAATAGGGTCGCTTCGCGGGCGTGCGCCGCGGGAGGCACCCTTCCGACCGGATGATCGGACGGCAGGCGCCAGACCATACAACATGCCGTCTTCGTTCGATGAGCTCAGGCCCACCTCTCGGACGCCGCGCCGGTCATGGGACATCCTCGTGAGTCCGTGAGGCCCCCGCCATCTTCCTCAGACAGCCGTCTCCGCCCGTTGGGCGGTCCAACGCTTGCCTCGTCTGCCGAAGATCTTCTCGATCAGCACGTAGAACAGCGGCGCGAATAGCGTCACCAGAAACGTCGAAGTCACCACGCCACCCAGCACCGCCGTGCCGATGGCCTTCTGGGCTCCCGCGCCCGCCCCGCTCGCAAGCGTTAAGGGCAGAACACCGAATCCGAAGGCCAGCGAGGTCATGACGATCGGACGCAGCCTCAGTTTCGCCGCTTCCAGCGTCGCCTCGATCAGGCCCATTCCTTCGTCCACCCGGGCTTTGGCAAACTGGACGATCAAGATGGCGTTCTTGGTAGTCAGGCCAAGGGTGGTCAACAGTCCGATCTGGAAGTAGACGTCGTTGGGTAACTCCCGGAGGGTCGAGCCGATCACGCCACCAATGACCCCTAAAGGCAAGGCCAGGAGGATCGAGACGGGGATGGGCCAACTCTCGTACAGGGCCGCCAGACACAGGAAGATCACCAGGATGGAGAAGGCATACAGGGGAACCGTCTGGGCACCCGCCTGCCGTTCCTGGTAGGACAGACCGGTCCAGTCATAGCCGAACCCCTGGGGCAGCTGGCGAACGAACTCCTCCATCGCTTTCATGGCCTCCCCGGAGCTACGCCCCGCTGCCGACTCGCCCAGAATGTTGATCGACGGGAAGCCGTTGAACCGCTCCAGCTTCGGGGAGCCGCTGGTCCAATGTCCGGAGGCGAACGAAGAGAAAGGCACCATGCCACCTGTGCTGTTGCGCACGTAAAGCCTCTCGAGATCCCTGGTCAGCATCCGATAGGGAGCATCGGCCTGGGCGTATACTCGCTTCACGCGGCCGCCCTGGATGAAATCGTTGACGTAGGCGCTGCCGAAGGCCGCTGAGATCGTGGCGTGAATGTCGCTGATGGGTACACCCATCGCTCCGGCCTTCTCCCAATCCACGTCAATCCGGTATTCGGGGACGTCCTCCAGCCCGTTGGGTCGGACCTTGGTCAACGCCGAATGCTGGGAGGCCATGCCCAGCAGCTGGTTGCGGGCCGCCATCAGACCGGCGTGGCCCACCCCACCCTGGTCCAGCAGCTGAAAGTCAAACCCCTTGGCTTGGCCCAACTCGACAACCGCCGGCGGCGCAAAGGCAAACACCATGGCGTTACGCATCTGCGAAAACCTGCCCATGGCTCGGGCCGCGACGGCGGTGACCTTGAGCTCCGGGCGGTCGCGGAGCTCCCAGTCCCTGAGCCGCACGAAAGAGAGCCCCACATTCTGCCCCCGGCCGGACATGCTGACGCCGGAAACCGTCATGATCGCCTGGACCGCATCCTTCTCTTGGGTCAGAAAGTAGTCCTTGACCTGTTCCATGATCTCCTTGGTCTGCTCCAGCGTCGAGTTGGCCGGAAGCATGGCCATGACCATCATCATTCCCTGGTCTTCGTCCGGCAGATAGGCGGTGGGCATCTTCTGGAACAGGTATCCCATGGCACCCACGATGAGAAGAAACACCACCACGTAACGCACCTTCTTGACCAGGGAGTGGCTAACCAGCCTCAGGTACCAGTTTCTGGCTCCGAAGAACATGCGATCGAACCAGCGGAAGAACGGCCGCAGCAACCAGATTCCCCCTTCCGCCGCCTCGTGTCCCTTGGGCACCGGCTTCAAGAACGAAGCGCACAACACTGGCGTCAGTACCAGGGCCACTACGACCGAAAGCAGCATCGAGGCGATGATGGTGACGGAGAACTGGCGGTAAATCACCCCCGTGGAGCCGGCAAAGAACGCCATCGGACCGAATACCGCCGAGAGCACCAGGCCAATGCCGATCAGCGCGGAGGTGATCTGGTCCATGGATTTGCGTGTGGCTTCAAAGGGCGAAATCCCTTCCTCGCTCATGATTCGTTCCACGTTCTCCACCACCACAATCGCGTCGTCCACGAGGAGGCCGATGGCCAGCACCATGGCGAACATGGTCAGCATGTTGATGGAAAAGCCGAAGAGACCCAGAACGGCGAAGGTGCCGAGGATCACCACCGGCACCGCGATGGTCGGGATCAGCGTGGCCCGCATGTTGCCCATGAACAGATACATCACCAGAAACACCAGCACGATTGCTTCGACCAGCGTTTTGACCACCTCGATGATGGCCACCTTGACGAACGGGGTGGTGTCGTAGGGATAGACAACCCTCATGCCGGGCGGGAAGAAGTGGCTCAGTTCCTCCAGCTTGGCCCTGACTTTGTTGGCCGTTTCCAGGGCGTTGGCTCCGGCGGCCTGCCGGATCGCCATGGCGGAGGAGGGCTTGCCGTTGTAGAAAGCCTCGATGTCGTAGGTCTCGGTCCCCAGTTCCGCCCGTCCGACGTCCTTGACGCGAACGATCGATCCGTCGGCGTTGGTGCGCAGGGGGATGGCCGCGAACTCGTCAGGGGTCTTGAGCAGACTCTGTACGATGATGGCGGCATTCAGACGCTGGCCTTTCACCGCCGGTGCCCCGCCGAACTGACCAGCGGATACCTCCACATTGTAGGCGCGGAGCGCGAGGACGACATCCTGTATCGTCATCTGGTATTCGGTCAGTCTGTCGGGGTTGAGCCAGATGCGCATCGCATATTGGCTGCCGAATACCTCCACTTCACCCACGCCCGGTACGCGAGACAAGACCTTCTCCAGGTTCGACTGGGCATAGTCACGGAGATCGTTGCCATCCATGCTGCCATCTTCCGAAATCAGACCCACGATCAACAGCCAGTTCCGTGTGCTCTTGCTGACCTTCACGCCCGCCCGCTGAACCACCTCCGGGAGATTGGCCATGGCGAGCTGGAGTTTGTTCTGCACCTGGGCCCACGCCAGGTCCGGATCAGTCCCCGGGGCAAAGGTCAACTCGACACGGGAAGAACCCGATGAATCGCTGGTCGCGGACAAATACAGCATCTTGTCGAAGCCGGTCATCTTCTGCTCGATGATCTGCGTCACGCTGTTCTCGACGGTCTCCGCCGATGCTCCCGGATAGAAGGCACCGATGGCGATGGACGGCGGAGCAATCGGAGGATACTGCGAAATCGGCAGGTTGTAGATCGCCAGACAACCCGCTACCATCATGATGATGGCGATGACCCAGGCGAAGACCGGGCGCTTCAGAAAGAATCTCGATAGCATCGTGCGTCTCCGTCAGTTCGACTGGCCGGCCGGCTGGGAGGGAGTCCCTGGCTGTGTCCCCTGTTTCCGACCGTTCTCAAAGGGGACCTTCTTCACCAAGGCGCCCGGCCGTACTTTCTGAATGCCCTCGACGATCAGCTCATCGCCCGGTGCAAGACCGGAAGAAACAAGACATGTGTCGCCGATCTCGCGGTCAACCGTGATCATCCGCTGCTCGACTTTGTTGTCGCTGCCCACGATCAGGGCGACGGCTTCCCCCTTCGGATTGCGGCTCACGCCTTGCTGCGGGACAAGGATGGCGCGCTCGGCAACCCCCGTCTGGATGATCGCCCTCACGTACATGCCCGGCAACAGCAGCCGATCCGGATTCGGGAACACGATACGCCATGTGAACGACGCCGTACTCGGGTCGACCTTGACATCGCGGAATTGCAGCAAACCTTCCTGGGGATACAGCGATCCGTCATCCAGGAGCAGACGCGCTTGACGCTGGCTGTCGCCGCCGGCGCTGAGCTTGCCGGCCTCCACGCTGCGCTTCAGACGAAGCAACTCGGGAAAGGACTGCTTGACATCCACGTAAATGGGATCGAGCTGGTGAATCGTCGCCAGCGGCGCGGGCTGGTGGGCCGTCACCAGCGCCCCCACCGTGATATTGGACTTCCCGATACGGCCGGAAATGGGAGCCGAGACCGGAGTATAGGACAGATCGATGCGCGCGCTTTCGACCTCCGCCTTGCGCAGAGCCACCGTCGCTTTCGCTTGTTCCAGGGCGGCAGCCGCTTCGTCACAGTCCTGCTGGCTGACCGCTCGACTGGCCAGGGCACTCTGGTAACGCTCTGCCCGCGCCCGAACCGCCGGGACATTCGCTTCCGCAACCGCGAGCGCGGCTTTGGCCCGGTCGTAGGCCGCCTGATACGGAGCTGGATCAATCTGGTAGAGCACATCCCCGGCCCGGACGTCCGCACCTTCATCGAATCGCCGCGATTGAATGATCCCGCTGACCTGAGGACGCACCTCCGCTTCCAGGTAGGGCGATGTCCGCCCGGGCAACTCCGTGGATAGCGGAACCGGCTCCGATGACACCTTGAAAACCGCAACCTCAGGCAACACCATCGGTCCGGCGGGGGGAGGCTGCTGAGAATTGCAGCCCAGGCGGGGTAGTCCCCCGGCCAGAAAACCCAATAGGGCAATTCGTACGTACAATTCAGCCGTTAACATCGCCTACCTCACGTCCTCACGCGACCCAACCAGTAACCACCTTAAGAAGCGGCCGCGTTCGCCGCCATGTTACTCCATGTCCATCGCCGTCGCACTCCACCCACCATCCTCAGGAGGAGCTGCACGCCCGCGTCAATCGCCACCATCCAAACGCCGTCTGCCACCACTCTCCTCCCAGACAAGAACTCAAGAACGCGATGAGACGCGACCGCTTCATCAGACCAGCAGAAAGCCCGCGCCCGGACACAACCACCCTGAGCCTGCCGTTGTACCCAAAGACCAAACCCTGCCCACCCGCCGCCAAACCAGTCAACCTCCGTATTGTTCATACCTGAAAATAAACTACGCGTTAGAGAAACACAAGCAATAACCATAACTGGATTTGAAATACCGGAAAGCGCATGTATACTCAAGCGTCAAGAGAGGTGGAGAATGGCCAACGTCAAGAACAACGCCAGCTCCCAGGAAACTCGGCGCAAGCTCATCGACGCAGCAGGTAAAGTGTTCTCCGAGCGTGGATTACATGCTGCAACACTCAGGGAGATCACCCATCTGGCCGGGGTCAATGCCGCCGCCGTAAACTATCACTTCAGCGATAAGTACGAACTCTACGGCGCAGTCGTTCGCCACGCTGTCGGCCTGACACTCCGCAACCTGCCCGCAGACCAGCTCACGGGTTCTCCCGAAGACCGACTGCGGGCCTTCGTCGCCCACGTGATCAGAGATTCTCACGATCCCGCCCGTCCTGGGTGGCGAACGACGCTCCTCTCCCATGAGCTCAACCAACCAACGACCGCCATGGAGGCCGTCATGGACGAGCTGATCTGGCCTCGTGTCCACTTCGTGAACGGCCTCATTCGCGACATCCTCGGCCCGCAGGCATCAAAGGAGGAGGTCGCGAGGGGGGCGTTCAGCGTGATCGCCCAGATAGTCCACTGCCTCTACAACGCCGGCCTGCTCCGCCGCATCGAGCCGAAACTCGTCGAACCGGAGAACGCCGAGACGCTCGCTGCCCACATCACGGAGTTCTCCCTCGTCGGTCTTCACTCCATGCGCGATCAAAGCCAGAGAAACGCTCCGCAACGCGCGGATCAGGCCGAAGAACGTCTGCCGGGCGAGTGAGCCGCCGGCTCCGTCCACCTTAGCGCAATCTTAACACGATATGAACACGGCCGTAACCGAGCCAAAACATGATGGGGGTGTCGGTCTCGGGTCATCGGCGGTGCTTGGCTTGGACTGGGCCTAAGGGCAACAGGCGGGCGGCCCTCAGAGAAGCCCCCGGCCAGGACTGGGCAAGCACGGCGAACGGGGATTGCGCCCAAGTGTGGGGACGACCCCGCTGCCCTGGCGTGGGGGGCTTGATTGGGTAGTATCCACCTCGCCCGTGTCCTTCGGCACCACGGGGCGATCGTGGGCTCCGGAGAGCTCCGTTCATGACCAAGACACAATGGGCTATCCTGGTCCTGGGGACAGCGGTACTCTGCGGGCAGCCGTGCGCCGGTTGCCGTCGTGACGACGGTCGGACGGTCAATGTGGTCGGATCGACCTCGATTCAGCCCTTCGCGGAGCTGCTGGGCCAGGAATACGGGAAGAAGCATCCCGATCAGATGGTCGACGTCCAGGGCGGAGGCTCGACCGCGGGTGTCCAAGCGGTGGCCAACGGCCTGGCCCACATCGGGATGTGCTCGCGATCCCTCAAAGACGAGGAACGTGACCAGTTCACGCCGATCATCGTCGCCCGCGACGGACTGGCCATCATCGTCCATCCCAGCAACCCCGTCAGCGGCCTCAGTCGCGAGCAGCTTCGAGAGCTGTTCAGTGGGAGCATCAAGAACTGGAAGGAGGTTGGTGGCAAGGACGGACCGGTTCGTCCCATCACCCGCGAAGAAGGCTCGGGCACCCGTGAGAGTTTCGTCAGCCTGGTGATGGGTAAGACGCGGATCTCCCGCGCTGCCCTGACCCAGGAATCTAACGGGGCGGTCAAGGAACTGGTGCGCGGCGATCCGGCGGCCATCGGGTACATGTCCTTGGGGCTGGTGGGGGGCGAAATCAAGGCCCTCTCGGTCGACGGCGAGAAGCCCCACGCGGCAAACGTCCTGACCGGAGGGTACAAGCTCGTTCGGCCGTTCCTGTTCGTAACCAGAGGTGCACCTACTCCCGAGGCCCAGCAGTTCATCGCGTTCGTGCTTTCATCCGAAGGACAGAAGGTCCTGGAGAGCGAAGGGTTGATCAGAGCCCAATGAAACAGGACAGGGTCATCAGTGCCATTCTGACGTTGATTGCGTTCTCGGCCATCCTTGGCCTGGCGGTCATCACGTTCTTCATTTTCAGGGAGGGTCTGCCGATCCTCCTGCGGATCGGCGGGCGGGAGTTCTTCCTCTCATCTGACTGGGAGCCGAAGGAGGAGCATTTTGGCGTCTTCTCCATGATCGTCGGCTCGCTCCTCGTCACCTTTGGCGCTATGGTGGTCGGGGTCGTCTTCAGTGTCGGCCTGGCCATCATGCTGACTCAGTTCTCCCCGCCAAAGCTGACCGCCGTCCTGAAACCAGTCATCGAACTCCTGGCCGGGATCCCCTCGGTGGTTTACGGATTCGTGGGCGTGGTCACACTGGTGCCGCTTGTTCGCGACTACCTCGGCGGACCCGGACTCTCCGTGCTGACCGCTTCGATCGTCCTCGGTATCATGGTCTTGCCCACCGTCACCAGTATCTCGATCGACGCCCTGCGGGCCGTCCCGCGCCCCTACTATGAAGGCTCTATCGCCCTCGGTGCCACCCGGTGGCAGACCACTCACATGGTCATGCTCAAGGCCGCCCGGTCCGGGATTGTGGCGGCGATCATCCTGGGCATGGGGCGGGCGGTCGGGGAGACCATGGCGGTGATCATGATCGCCGGCAACGCTCTGGAGATCCCACACGGCGTCCTTGATCCCGTACGCACGCTGACCAGCAACATCGCCCTGGAAATGGGCTATGCGTCCGGCCATCATCGTCAGGCGCTCTTCGCGACTGGAGTCACCCTGTTCGTGATCATCATGATACTCAACACGATCGCGCTCGCCGTCTCCCGTCGACGCGTCGGGGGAAGGAACTCGAAATGAGGCTCTCGCCGGTCATTGCCGAGCGGATGACAGTCACGTTCATGTGGATCATGGCCGCCGTCACCATTGGCGTGCTGCTGTTCATCATCGCCTTCATCCTGGTCCACGGGCTGCCGCACCTGACCTGGGAGTTCCTCACGCACTCGCCCGAGAGCATGGGTCGCAAGGGCGGCATCTTCCCCATGATCGTCGGCACCTTGATCGTGGCCGGCCTCGCCGTGCTCATCGCCGCCCCGATCGGCGTGGCCACCGCGATCTACCTCACGGAATACACGCGCGAGGGGCGGCTCACGGCCGTGATCCGCTTCGGGGCTGACTGCTTGGCGGGTATTCCCTCCATCATCTTCGGCCTGTTCGGATTCGTCTTCTTCGCGATCACTTTGAAGCTCGGCCTGTCGGTGATCTCCGGGGCCCTGACGCTCGCCCTGATGGTGTTGCCGACCATCATTCGGACCAGCGAGGAAGCGATCCGTGCCGTGCCCTACGCTTACCGGGAGGTCAGTTACGGTCTGGGCAGTACCCGCTGGCAGATGGTGTGGCATGTGGTGCTCCAGTCCGCACTGCCAGGAATCGGAACGGGAATCGTGCTCTCCCTCGGGCGGAGTATCAGCGAGACAGCGGCAGTCATGCTCACCGCCGGCTCCGCCCTCGGTTTGCCGCATTCCCTCTTCGACTCCTCGCGGACGCTGGCCCTGCACTTCTACATCCTCTCACGCGAGGGAATCTCCATGTCCAACGCATACGCCACCGCATCCGTGCTGGTGATCTCGATCCTGGTAATCAACCTCTGCGCCTACTGGCTCATGCACAGGTTCGTTGCCAAGGGAGGCCGCCATGGGTGACACTGGCCGCCAGGCCAAGATGCGGGTTCGGGACTTCACCGCGGGCTTCGGGGGCGAACCGGTGCTCAGGAGTCTCAGCCTCGACATTCTGCCCAACGAGCGACTCGCCATCATCGGACCGGCCGCCAGCGGCAAAACCACTTTCCTGCGATGCCTGAACCGACTCAATGACCTTGATCGCGGGTTCACTCGCACCGGCCAGATTCTCCTCGACGATCAAGATATCTACGAACCCGCGATGGACGTGGCCCAGCTCCGCCGCCGGATCGGCATGGTCTACGCGGTCCCCGTCCCGCTACCGTGGTCAATCCATGAGAACCTGGTCTACGGACTCAAGCTGTTGGGTATACGAGACCGTACCGAACACGACCGGCGGATCGAGGCGGCTCTCAAGGGCGCAGTCCTTTGGGACGAGGTCAAAGACCGCCTCCAGGAACCGGCCCGCAACCTCTCCGGTGGCCAGCAGCAGCGTCTGTGCCTGGCCCGGGTGTTGGCCCTCGAACCAGAAGTGCTCATCCTGGACGAGCCGTGCTCCGGGCTGGATCCCATTTCAACGGCCAAGATCGAAGACGCTCTCCTCGACCTCAAGGCCAGGCACTCCATCGTGCTGGTGACCAACAATACCAAACAGGCCGCCCGGGCGTCGGATCGGACGGCGTTCCTCCTGATGGGAGAGTTGATCGAAATCGGTCCGACAGGACAGCTGTTCAGTCGCCCGACGCATCAGCGAACCAACGACTACCTGGTCGGGCAGTTCGGATAGGCACGGAGTATGGACTACAAGATACAGGTATCGGAACTCAACCTTCACTACGGGGAGTTCCACGCCCTGATTGACGTCAACCTCGCGATTCGGCCCCGGGCGATCACGGCGATCATCGGGCCGTCCGGATGCGGAAAGTCGACCCTGCTGCGCTGCTTCGACCGAATGAACGAGCTCATCGGGGGCGTGCGTGTGACCGGCCGGATCCTCCTCGATGGCTCAGACATCTACGATCCTTCCACCAGCCTCACTCAGCTCCGGCGGAAGGTCGGCCTGGTCTTCCAGCGCCCCAACCCCTTCCCACTGTCCGTCTTCGAGAACGTGGCCTACGGGCTCCGCGTGCACGAGGCACCCGACAAGGCTCGGTTGGAGGCGGTGGTCGAGGCCAGCCTCAGAGCCACTTGGCTGTGGGACGAGGTCAAGGACCGGCTCGACATGTCCGCACTCGGACTCTCTTCCGAGCAGCAGCAGCGCCTGTGCATCTCCCGGCTGCTGGCGGTCGAACCGGAAGTGCTGCTCATGGACGAGCCCTGCTCCGCTCTCGACCCCATCGCAACCGAGCACGTCGAGGAGCTGATGCGGAACCTCGCCGAGAAGTACACGATTGTCATCGTCACCCACAATATGCAGCAGGCCGCGCGGGTGTCGAACGAAACAGCCTTCATGCTGCTGGGCGAGTTGGTGGAATACGGTCCCACCGCGCGCATCTTCGAGAAACCAAGCGATAAGCGGACCGAGGAATACGTGTCCGGCCGCTACGGATGATGAGGGTGAGAAACCGCCTGGAGAACAATCATGGCCACACACCTGCAACGCGAGGTCGAGCGACTGAAGAACAAGATCATTGCCCTCGCAGCTACGGTCGAGAAAACCGTCCAGGAAGCGGTCGCAGCCGTCAACACGCGCGACCGCGACCTCGCCCGGAAGATCATCGAAGGCGACGCCGCGATCGACCAGACCGAGGTCGATATCGAGGAGGAATGCCTGAAGCTCCTCGCCCTCTACCAGCCGGTGGCAACCGATCTGCGTTTCATCGTCGCCGCGATGAAGATCAACAACGACATCGAGCGGGTGGGCGACCTGGCGGTCAACATCGCCGAGCGAGCCCTTTGCCTCTGCGATCAACCACCCGTCAGGGAGTTGTTCGACTTCGCCCAGATGAACAAGAAGGTGCTGGCCATGTTCCGCGGAAGCCTGGACGCCCTGATGCACCAGGACGCGCAGCGAGCACGTCAGGTGCGAGCCCTGGACGATGAAGTCGATGCTCTCAACCGCGAGATGTATGACAAGATCAGGGCCGCACTCCACAAGAGCCCCGATCAGATGGACTCACTGCTCAACTACTCGTCGGTCAGCCGTCTCCTCGAACGCATCGCCGACGGAGCGACCAACATCGCCGAAGATGTCATCTACCTCGTGGAAGGGGAGATCGTGCGGCACAAACCGGTTGCCCCCGCCTAGCCCACCTCCAACCCCAGCGCGGCGAACACCGTCACGAACCCTGGGGAATGATCACCGTAATGCAGGTGCCCTCGCCTAGCTTGCTCCGAAGGGTGACACTCCCGTTCATTGCCGCTACCGCGTGGCGGACAATGGAAAGGCCGAGCCCCGTCCCGCGGTCCGGACCGGTGCGGGCTCGCTCGACTTGGTAGAAACGCTCGAAAACCCGGTCTTGCTCATCCTCGGCGATGCCGCAGCCGGTGTCCTCAACCTCGATGGAGACGGCCGTCGCCTTGCCGCTCTCCGCCGCCAGGCACCGACACGTCACCGAGATCCGCCCCCCCGGGTCGGTGAACTTGACGGCATTGTCGACCAGGTTGTCGATGATGCAGCGGAGCAGGTGCGGGCTGGCGTTCACCGACCTGAGTCCGGGCGCCAGATCTACAACCCAGTGAAGATCCTTCTCCACCAGCCGTTCCTCGAACCGCGAACGCAACTCAGCCAGAACGGCGGGCAGGTTCAGCTCCTGCGGCTTGTACTGGCCCGGCGAAGACTCAATCCGCGACAGATCGAGCAGATCCGAGACCATCAGCAGCATCCGGTTGCTCTGGCGGTCAATCATGCCCAGAAACTGGCGGGCGGCCTCCGGATCCTTCGCCCAGTCCAGGCCCGTCAGCGTCTCAACGGCGCCTCGGATCGCCGAAAGCGGCGTCCGCAGTTCGTGAGAGGCGTTGGCGGCGAAATCCGTCCTCACTCGGACCATCCGGTTGAGCTCGGTGATGTCGGCGAGAAGGACAATTCGACCAAGCGTCTGGCCCTCGCTCGAACCACCCGGCGCCTGGCCCGGATCGGGCAGAACGATATCCGAGGCGGTTGCCAGCAGCACCAGCGCCCCGTCCTCCTCGCCACGGTGGACGCTGATCTTTCTCGTCGTCGTGCTGGCGTGGCCTTCGGCAGTCCCACCAGCTTCGAGCTGCCCGTGAAGACTCTGTAACAACATCTGCTGCAGATCGTGGTGCAGGATGCACTGTTCAACCGGCCGCCCGACAAGCGACTCCGGCCACGCGGCCGCACGGGCGGCGAGGCCCAGCATCCGCATCGCGGCGGGATTCATCAGCAGAATCCGACCGTCCGCGCCCGCCACAATGACACCCTCCCGCAACTGAGTCAGCAGCGATTCCAGCGTACGTCGCTGCCGATCGATCATCGAGAGCTGCTCGGCCAGGTTGTTGCCCATCTCGTTCATCGATCGCGCAAGCATGCCCATCTCATCGTGGCTCTCCACAGGAACCCGGGTAGACAGATCGCCGCGCGCCAGACTCCGAGCCATCGCCGTGATCCGACTGATCGGGCGGCTCCACAACCGGGCCAGCCCCATCGCAAAGGCGGCGGCGGCCACAAGACCAAGAAGAACAATGGTCCAGATCAGCCGGTGAATCGTCCCCTCTCGCTGGCCGATCGTCTGGATGGCCATCGACACCCGGACCACCCCGAGCGGAGCATCGGCCGGTCCTACCCGCGACGCGGTGTATCTCATCGGTCGGTCAATGGTTCGAGAGCGATGCGTGTCCTCTCCCAAGCCGGTGGCCAGGGCCTGAACGACTTCCTTGCGATGGGCGTGTGAGTCCATGGTCGACGGATCCGCCATGGAGTCGGCCAGCACACGGCCATCCCGGAGAATCAAGGTCACCCGCAGCTCATTCTGGGCACCGCGACCCAGTTCCTTGGTCAGGCGGTTCAATTCCTCAGCGTGAGCCGGGTCAAACCGGTCGCAAACGGCGGATCCGATGGTCATCGCCTGCAGTCGGAGATGCTCCGCCATCTGGTCCCCGAGCAGGCGGTCTACCTGGCCCACAATCTGCCATGTGCAAATGACGAGAACGGCCACAATCAGAAACGTCGTCCCCAGGAACAGCTTCCAGAAAAGCGTGCTCGGCCTCCCCATGGGCAACCTCCCAGTCCTTGGGCGACCCGCAGAATGCGCGGCCGATTCCGCGGACGGCATGGATCCGACGGGCAGTTCCACCGGGTACCTTCTGAGGAAAGTGACGCGTGCCTCATGAACTCAACTCGCGAGCCCAGCACTATGCCCCTCACGGTCGGCCCCCGTCAACTCCAGGAACACCCCCGGCCCATGACGGCCTTGAGGAGTCACTCCGAGCCCCGTCTCATGACGCTCGTGTCAGCCAGACCGCCGTTTGCGCCGGTCTTGATCCGCCCCAGACAGAGGCATCATCGTAAGCCCAAGGACTCATGTCAATGCTCGTGGAAGGCACGCAAGGCATGCCCCTGGTGGCGGCGCGCCGCACCCTCATCAGGCATCTCCCTTCGCCAGTTCTCGAAAGTCCTGGTCGCAGGTATGGGCGGCTTGGTCAGCAGCGGCCAGACCGAGGACTCAGAGGTCCGGCATCACTTCCCCGAGCGGCGACTCGACGCGCGGTCTGGTCTCCGCAAGCCCCACCACCGCCAAGAAGCGCAAGACGGACACTCGATCCCCGGCCGAAGCAACCCACTCCTTAATGAGCTACCCCGTGCTGATCGTCTGGTCGTCACCGGACGGCGCGAGACGACCGCTCAGCCTTCGACGAGATGCGCTTCGGCACACGGGACGCCTGAACCTGTTTACGGGTGACCGCTTTTGAAGCGGCGGCGTGCTTGGATCGGACGGGCTTGGATTGGACCGAAGGTATCTGCGTCTTCTTCGCCTTCCCGTGAGACGGGGTGATGTTTTTGGTCTTCGCGGTGGCAACACCCATGATGCGACACGTGGCCACGGCAGGGGCCGACTTCACGAGCACGCACTTGCCGTCACTGCACTTGTACTTCGGAGCCTTGGACGCCGCCCCGGCCGTCGTCGCGAAAACCAAGGCCGCCGAGCAGGCCATGACCACAACCATCAGGACAGAATGCCTTCTGACCACGTCTGCGTACATCTCACAATTCTCCTGGCGTAATGTCGCCATCCAGGCCAGGTCGAGAGGCGCCAACAAGGCGCCGCGGACGAACTCTCAGGAAGATCTCCTGCAGCGCGTTCGGAGCCGGCATTGCACCGGACATCGACACCGGAACCCCTGCCCGTGATGGTCGCGTTGCCCAGGCATACCTTATCACCCGATCGACGACGCGCAAGATCTGCGCCTCGTTCGAACCGTCACCCGATCCGCAGGGCCGATGCCTGACTCCAGCCGGAAGCCTAGCTGGCGTGGGGGATATATCGGCACGTGGCCGTCTTTGTCCGCAGGGGTACTTCAGAATCAAGCGGGGCCAGGGAGTCGCTCCAGATGCATCATTCCTGCCACACCTCACTGCACGTGCCGCCGGGCTACCGACCGGCAGGAGACACCAGCCCGTGAATAGGCGAACAGTGCCCGGCCCCTAACCGACTGCCTGCCAGACTGCCTCCAAAACCGCGGGACGGGCAAAGAACGGTGCGGCCCCGGCGGCAACACGGCCAAACACGAGCTGTCTCAGATGATACAGCCGCGAGACACCCCTGAGACGTCGCGTGTCTCAGATGCCTCGACGCGGGTCACCAGTCTCGCACCAGCCCGACGCGGCGAAGCCCCCAGACAACACAGAAGCGCTGTTTTCCGGCAATGGGCCCGAACGGCACCCGCATTGTTTGTCGGCGGGCAGCGGATATGCTAAATGCGCAGATTGCCATAGACGCGGTCGGTGGCCGATACCGGCGCTGGCGTGCCCTTTCGAGGCCGAGTGCTCTCAACGGAAGAAGGGCTTTGACCTGGGCAGAGAAGCAACCCCCGACAGCCTCACTCGGCCAGCCGGTGGGTGGGCAATGGCTCGGCATCGCTTCCAGGGAGCTTCACGGCATTCAGTAGGGAGTCTTCATCGCGAAAGGATGGTCTTTCAGATGGCTTCAGGATCCAGATTCACCGTCATCGTGCAATCCATGATTCTCGCGCTCACGATGTCCCCCCATCTCGCCAGCGCCCAGGGTACGCCTCGAAGTACCAGATCCCCCGGGACCCCACAACCAGCGGCATCGCCGACGACAGATGATCCGGTCATCACCCGGACCGAGAAGCTGTTTCCGACCGGAGATCGCGCCACCAGCGTCATTCTGCTCGAGAGGACCGCCCCGGTGGAGGTACGCCGCGGCCAGAGCTTCAACTACGAGATCACGCTCACCAATCTGACCCGTGGTGACCTCGGCGAGGTGACCCTGACCGAACTGCTCCCCAAGAGCTTTAAGGCCGAGACGGTCAATCCGGAGCCCACGCGCAGGGAGGGCGAGGCGGCCATCTGGCGGTATGAGGGCTTTCCGGGTGGGGGAAGAACCGTGATCCGGGTGCTCGGATCGACCGACCATCCAGACGAACTGACCTGGTGCGCAACGGTGACCTTCGGCACCAAGCTGTGTGCGACCACCAAAACCGTCGAACCGAAGCTGGTACTGACCAAGACCGCACCCGCCGAAGTCCTCATCTGCGACACGATTCCCATCAAGCTGGTGGTCACTAACACCGGTACCGGCACGGTGCAAGGCGTGAGGGTGACAGATAACCTTCCGCGGGACTGGCAGGGGAGCGATGGCAAGAATACGGTCGCCTTCGAGGCGGGGTCCCTGAGACCAGGCGAATCTCGAGAATTCTCCTTCCAGGCCAGGTCGGCAGGCACCGGTAACTTCGTCAACGAGGCCACGGCCTCGGCCCTCGGCGGCTTCACGGCTAAGGCCAGCACCGAGACCGTCGTACGCCAGCCTGTGCTGGCTGTCAGCAAGACCGGCCCCGAAGTGCGGTTCATCGGCCGTCCCGCCGAATACAAGCTCACAGTGAGCAACACGGGTGACACCGCGGCTAGGGACATCATGCTCGTCGACACCGTATCGGGGGTCGGAGAGTTCCTCAGAGCTAGCGATAACGGGCAATACGCAAACGGCAAGGTCACTTGGGCTCTGGGCACCCTCGCCCCAGGTGCGTCCAGAAGCGTTGACGTAGCCTTCGTCGGTCGCAAGGCGGGCATCATCAGAGATGACGCCGTGGCAACCGCCTACTGCGCAAGTGCCCGAGCCTCCGCGAGTACCCAGGTGCAGGGCGTGGCCGCCATCCTTCTCGAGGTCGTCGACGTCGCCGACCCGATTGAGGTCGGAGCCGCCGAAACCTACATCATCACGGTCGTCAATCAGGGAACGGCCGACGATCGCAACATTCGAGTCACCTGTACGCTGCCGCCCGAGGAGGAGTACATCTCCGCCGAGGGACCGACCACATTCAAGGCCGATGGCAAGACCGTGACGTTCGATCCCTTGCCCTCACTGGCTCCAAAGGCCAAGGCGGTCTATCGCGTGGTTGTGAAGGGCACCAAAGTCGAGGACGCACGGTTCAAGACCCAGCTGACCAGCGATATGTTGAACACCCCCGTGGAGGAAACGGAAAGCACGCACATCTACTGATGACGCTAGGGCACCACGCGATGCTCAGTGTGCCGAGCTTGCGTCCGCTCTCCGGGCCACACACTAAGACAAGATCAGCCCAATTCCCTGCAGGCACCGGCTGGCGGACCCCGAACCCCTCCCCGACCGCCTGCAAGGGATTCTTGTGAACCGCGCTCGGGGACGGTCAAGCCCATGGCCGCAACCCGACCCGACTCGCCGGCCAAGCACTTGCCACCTCTGTTATTCAGATGTGACGGAATACCGTCACGATGGGTGCTTGGAGCCTGCCCGAGGAGGCAGCTCCGCCCCCTCTGATTGCTGTAGCCTTACGGGTCAGAGCCCGTGCCTTCAACTTCGAGGCGGAGCCTCTGCCTGCAATTCCGCTGACATTCCCGCACCGCCAGCTAGCGGACAGTCTCAATTGTGCTAGAATGAGACAGTGTTAGGGCGCTTGTTGTTCGCGTCTCCCCCGCAGCAGCAAGCGGTCAGGCCGATTTACCTTGGCTTCACTTTTCGCTCTTTTCGTGAATGCCGGGCGCGCGGGGCGTGGTCGCCGGGTGGGTGCTACGACGATCGACGCTCCTGCCGTGTCCGGCCGAAACACGACGTACGACCGCAGGAGTCAAAACGCGAGGAGATCAGCGCTGGCTTCCATGTTCGTGAAAGCCCAAGACCAAGCCGTTCCCGCCGATCCGAGTTCCCTGCGCGTGGGCCCAGGAATTCGCGATGGCGGGACACAGGTCAGATCTGGATCAGGTCGTGTTCGGGCTCGGCCTGCGGCTCTAGCTGTCGTCTCGGACGCGTTTGACTGGGGAGAAATGCCGTATGCAGGAGTCTGACGCCACCGAAGCGGAGTTGCGCGGAATGCCTGCTGAAGCGGGGGCTCCGTTCCTGGAGGCTCAGGAGACCCTGCAGGCCATCCGCAGCGGCGAAGTCAACGCCGTCGTGGTCGATAGACCGGCGGGCGGGCGGATCCTTACCCCCCAAAGCGCCCAGCTGCCGTACCGCATCCTCGTCGAGCAGATGCAGGAGGGAGCAGCCACCTGCACCGCGGACGGCATCGTCCTCTACGCCAATCGTCGCTTTGCCGAAATGCTCCGAATGCCGTCGGAGCGGGTCGTCGGCGCTTCCCTGCACTCCCTTGTTGTGGACCGTGACCGGCGTGCCCTGGAAGCGCTGCTCCTCTCTGCCCGCGGGGCGAACCGGAACACCGGCCAGGAGGAGCTCTCGCTCCAGACTTCGGATCGGATCGCCATACCGGTCCGTCTGTCGGCCAGCACCTTGACGGTCGGCGACCAACGGGTCATCTGCCTGGTCGCGAGCGATCTCACCGACCGCAAGCTGGCGGAGGAGACCGTCCGAAAGCTCCATGAAGAACTCGCTTGCGGCGTCGATGAACGGATCAGCCGTCTTCAGGCCACACTCCGCGACTTGGGTAACGAGTTGAGGACGCACCAGCAGATCGAGCAGAACCTCCGCACAAGCGAGCAGCAGTATCGCGCGATCGCCGACTCCACATACGACTGGGCGAGCTGGATCGGCACGGACGGACGGCCGAGATGGATCAGTCCCAGCGTGGAACGGATAACCGGCTGCTCGGCCTTGGAATGCCTGGCCATGCCCGACTATCCCTTGCCGCTGGTCCATGAGGAAGACGGCGAGCAAGTGGCCCTCTACCACCGAAAGGTTCTGGAAGGCCAGACCCTGAATGACCAGCCGTTCCGCGTCCGCACCAAGGCCGGCTTGGTTCGCTGGGCGGCCATCTCCGCCCAGCCGGTCCGTGACCATCAGGGCACTTGTATGGGATGCCGATCCAGCATTCGGGACATCACCGAGCGCAAGCGGACGGAAGACGCATTGAAGCGGATGAGGGACGATCTGCGGAACATCCTCGACAGCTCACCGGATATGATCATCTCCGTTAACCTTGACCGCCGGATCATGAACCTTAACCCGGCCGCCCAGGCCGCCTTCGGCTACTCGCCCGACGAATTGATCGGCCAGCCCGTGCAGATCCTCTACGCCGAACCCGAGGAGGCACGCAGGGTCCAGGAGTGCATGGAGAAGACCGGCAGGTTCTGCGGCGAGATCGTCAATCGCACCAAGAACGGAAGGTGCTTCTTCGCTCATCTCGAGAGCTCGCCACTCTATGACGAACGGGGGAATGTGTGCGGGGCCATGGGTGTGTCGAGGGACATCACCGAGCACAAACGGGTCCAGGAGGCCCTTCGTGAGAGCGAGGAACGCTTGACCCTGGCCCTTCGTGGAACCCACGAAGGTGTGTGGGACTGGAATCTGGAGACCGACGCAGTCTGGTATTCCCCCCGGTACAAGGAAATGCTGGGCTACGCCGAAGACGAGATCGAGCCGAACGTTAGGGCCTGGGAACGCCTGCTCCATCCGGACGACCGAGCCCGGGCCTTGGCGATGGTGGACGGAGTCCTGCACCATGCCCAGGAATACACCATGGAGTTCCGCCTCCGGCACAAGGACGGCCATTACATGGATATTCTCTCGCGGGGCTTCCCCGTCCGGCGAGAACCAGACGGGCCGATCATCCGCATCGTGGGGACCCATCTCGACCTCACCGAGCGCAAGCAGACCGAAGAAAGACTCCGCGCCAGCGAGCAGCGGTTTCGGCTGGTGCAGGAGATGTCCCTCGACGGCTTCACCATCCTCGATGCCGTACGGGATGAACACGGCGCGATCGTCGATTTCAGGTGGGTGTACGTGAACCCGGCGGCCGGACGCCTGCTGGGGCACACGCCCGAGGAGCTGGTCGGCCGGCGATTGCTCGACGTGCTGCCCGGTAACCGAACCAATAGCGACCTGTTTGATCGTTACGTGCGTGTGGTCGAGACCGGCCAGCCCCACGATTGCGAGCTGCAGTATGAATCAGAGAAGATCCGAGGCTGGTTCCGCAACATGGCGTTCAAGCTCAACGGCGGAATCGCCGTCCATTTCTTCGATATCACCGCTCGCAAGCGGGCCGAAAACGAGCGCGAGACCCTCTTCGCGGAGATGCGGAAAAGCCATGAGAACCTGCTTTCGATCCTCGATCAGTTGCGGCAGGGCATCTTCATGACCGATCGTGAGGGCCGCATCACCTTCGCCAACCAGGGTTGCCGGGTCTTCCTCGGCGACAGGGTGGACAACGCATACGGTCACCGGTGGTCGGAATGGTGCCCCTTCACTCCGGAGGATAAGGCGGCTCTGCAGGAAATGATCCAACGCCCTCCCGGCCAGAGAACCAAGATCGGCATCGGCGTCCGCAGAGAACCGGGCCATCGCCACTTCATGGAAGTCGACATCCTCGATGATCCCCGCGATCCCGACAGGAGACTGTTCTTCGTCTACGACCTGACCGAGGTCCGCGATCTGCGCCGTATGCTGGATGCCAAAGGCACCGTCCACGGTATGGTCGGCCAGAGCCAAGTCATGCAGGCCGTCTACCGGCAGATCGAAGATCTCGCCGCCGTGGACTCCACCGTCCTGATCGAGGGAGAAACAGGAACGGGCAAGGAATTGGTCGCCCAAGCCATCCATGCGACAGGAATACGGTCCGACAAGGTCTTCCTGCCGGTCAACTGCGCAGGACTGACCGACTCGCTGATCGGAAGCCAGCTCTTTGGTCACAAGCGCGGGGCGTTCACCGGGGCGTTCACCGATCACCGCGGAGTGTTCGAGACCGCACACGGCGGTACGGTCTTCCTGGACGAGATCGGCGATATCCCCTTGAGCATGCAGACCAACCTCCTCCGGGTGCTTCAGGAGAAGGAGATCACCCGGCTGGGCGAATCCACGCCCCGCCGCGTCGATATCCGGATCATCGCCGCCACCAACCAGGATCTGGACCAGCTCGTCCGCGAGGGGCGATTCCGCCAGGACCTCCTCTACCGCGTCCGCGTGGCCCGGGTCGTCACCCCGCCTCTCCGTCAACGTCGCGAGGATATCCCCCTGCTCACCGAGCACTTCGTGTCCGAAACACGAAAGCGAATCAACAAGGCGGTAACCGCCATCAGCGACCAGGCCATGGACAGGTTGCTCGCCTACCATTGGCCGGGCAACGTACGTGAATTGCAGAGCGCCATCGAGTTCGCTTGCATCGCCTGCCGGGGGGTGGTCATCGGCGTCAGAGACTTGCCCCCGGAACTCTCCACCCCCTGCGCCCCCCTGGGTCCCGCCCCCAACGCGGAGGAAAACGCCAGGGATCGCCTGCTGCGGGCGATCCAGGCCTCGAAAGGCAGTCGCACCGCTGCCGCACGCCTCCTCGGCATCAGTCGGGCTACCCTGTACCGCCGCCTGCGGGAGCTGCATCTGGATGCCGGAAGCCTCCCCTGAGCCAGCGTCTTCTTCACCGCCCCTGGACAATGGCGTAGGCAATCGTTCAATTCAACCGTCTCGCGTGATACACTTGTGAGACACTTCCGAGGCGCCTTCTGTGTCAAGAAGGCCGCCATTCGACTGCGTCGCGTCTTTGCCCACCCCAACCCAAGGCGAGAAAACCGACACGAATCCTGTGCTAGGTCGCGGCTGGCATGGAAGATGACACTGGTTTCACGCGACGGCAGAGGCCGGCGCGGCAACGCCTAGCTTGTCAGGCGACAGACCGGCGTCCTCGCCAAGACCCTGAGTGGTTCGCAGGCTCCCAGATCATCGCCACCATGGGTAGCCCGCTCCGCATCCTGCACGAGTCCGTCGGCCGGAGGGGCGGCAACCCTGACCGTAGAACCGGCAAGCCCGTCGCGCCCCTCGCCCCCCATAGCCAGACGCCGCGTGCGTCGCGGGGGGATGAGGGCACAGGCAACCGGGCCTGCGTTCGCCCTGGTTCTTCTGTCGAGCACAAAGCCGGACAGAAATCGCATGGTCACACTGGAAGAAAACGCCGTTCGCCCCCTCGGCGGCTCGAATCCTGGCTTTGCAGGTGTGCCCGAGACAGGTGAACTCGATGACGTGCTCCGTGGCCTGCCCGGCTTGCAGACAGTGCTCAAGACGATCCGGGATTTGGCCGGGCTCGAGGTGCCGGTTCTCATCCAGGGAGAGCCCGGAGTGGGGGTCGATTTCGTTGCCCGCGAGATACACAACCTCAGCCAACGGCGCCTTCGCCCATTCATCGTTGTCTCATGTGCAGGCGTCTCGGAATCCAACTTGGCAAATCAGCTCTGGGGGTACGACAAAGGGGCCTTCCCCGGGGCGACCGCGGACCATCCGGGTCTTTTCGAGTTGGCTGACGGGGGCACCGTCTCCTTCGAAGAAGTCCGCGATATCCCCTTCGGCCTGCAGATTCAGTTGGCCCGCATGATGAGAACGTGTGAGACTGCCCGGATCGCCCAGTCCCAGTCTCGCCGAGTGAACGTCCGGCTCGTTTTTGGCACGAAGTTCAACCTGGTCGAGGAGACCGCCAGCGGGCGGGTCGACGCAGACTTGCTCTATCGGATACGGGTCGCCCAGATTCAGTTGCCTCCGCTACGCGAGCGGCTCGGCGACGTCGCTTCGCTCGCGGCGTTCTGCCTCCATCAGAGCCGCCTCTTGCCCGAAAAGCCCCTGCCCAACTTGAGCGACGAAGCCATGGGCGTCCTTTTACGCTACTCCTGGCCCGGCAACATGACGGAACTGCAGAGCGCCATCCAGTTCGCGGCCCTCCGGTGCAAGGGATCCACGATCACGGCCGCAGACCTCCCCCCGGAGATGCGCGTTACCCGCGGTACGCCGCGTCACCTCAGCCCCGCAAAGCAGGAGAAAGAACGCTTCCGAGCGGCCATGGGGGCGGCCAAGGGTAACCGAACACTGGCGGCCAGACTGCTCGGAATCAGCCGGGCGACGCTTTACCGTCGCCTGAAGGAACTCGGGCTCGCGACGCGCGGGCAGGCAGCCAGGGGCGTCTCATGCCGTACACATATGAGACCTCCGTAAGGTCTCTCGGGCTTTGCGCCGGCGGATGGGCCGCATTCTCGGTTGCTGCAGGTCCCGGTGTCCGTGATGAACGCCAAAAAACCTGGGTTGAAGGACTTATGTGTCCGATAGTAGAATTGGCACGGTATTTGATATGAGGGAGAGTCATGAAGCGACAGCAAACAGGATGTGTTTGAAAATGAGCCAAATGCGCTTGACTCTTGCCCGCATGTCGCTTAGGTTGATCGCCGTTCAGCGATGACGCCCGGCGGGCGGCCGGCGCCGTCTGCTGTGGCACTTCGCACATGATGGCTGTTGCGCGTGGAAGATGTCAGGACAGGAAAACCTCAGAAACCTCGGCTCGCTGTTCTGGACGAGAATCGAGGATGCGCCTAACGTAGAGAGACAGGGACTCTTTCTAGTGGTTTAGTTGGTCATAGGAGTATACCTCATGAAGGTCAGACACGCATGGAAAGTGGTGTTCGGAATAGGCCTATCTGTTGCCGTAGGGATCGGCCTGGGGTGTCGGGAGTCGATGCCCCATTCGCTCACCTGGCCGGTCACGGGAGATACCGTGCCGACGCATCCCAAACCGCCGGAAGGTGGGTATCACAAGGACTGGGATCCGTATGCGGCCACCATTGAGCTCACGCCGGCTACCGACGTGAACCCGGTCAGAACCCAGCACGTTCTTGTCGCGACGGTGAAGGACAAGGAAGGCAAACCGCTCCCGAATCGGCGCGTCGAGTGGATCATCTCCAACGGCAGCGTCGGCGACATCGTCGAAGTCGACGAGAGCGGGTTCCGCGCCAGCCGCGGCTACAAGGTCGACAACCACTTCGCCGTCTCGCATACCAACAACTTCGCCCATGTCCTGGATCGCGGCAATAACGACGCGTCCGATGACATCCACCTGACGCCCGGTCAGACGTGGTGCGTGGTCACCTCGCCCGTGGAGGGCGACACCCACGTCGTGGCCTATGCGCCGGGAATCTATGCCTGGGACAAGCACAAAGTCTTCGCCGTCAAGCATTGGTACGACGTCAAGTGGGAGTGGCCACCGGCGGCAACCAACCCAACCGGTACCACCCATCAGTTCGTGACCAAGGTCATGAAGTACTCAGATGATTCGCCGCTGCCTGGCTACGTGGTCAACTACAAGATCACCGGCGGGCCGGCAGGTACGTTTGATCCGGGTGGCGGCACCACGGCGTCGGTCAGGACCGACGAGCAGGGCATCGCCGCCGTCACCCTCAAGCAGGTCAAGCCTGAGGCGGGAACCAACGACGTCGCAATCGAGATCATCCGGCCAGATAACCTCCAGTGCTGCAAGCCGGCTGTCCTGATCGCCACCGGGGCTACCCAGAAGATCTGGGTGGCGCCGCAGATCGGCATCAAGAAGTCCGCGCCGGCAACCGCAATGGTCAACGATCAGTTCAGGTATGACATCGTCGTGTCCAGCCTGTCCCAGGTGCCCGCGAACGAGGTCGTCGTGACCGACACCATTCCGGACGGCATCGACTACGTCTCCAGTCAGCCGGAAGCCCGCGTCAGCGGTAAGACGCTGACTTGGTCTCTCGGCACGATGGCCGCCGGCGCACAGGCCACCATCGCTGTCGAAGTCAAGGCCACCAGAACCGGTAAGTTCACCAACTGTGCCGAAGTGACCGCCGCTCAGGGACTGTCAGCCCGCGACTGCGCGGACACCGTCGTGACCGCCCCGGCGCTCGCTCTTGAGAAGCAGTGCCCAGGAGAAGTGGTGCTCTGCGAGATCATCCCCTACACCTTCGTCGTGACCAACAAGGGTGATGGCCCGGCCACGAACGTGAAGGTCAGCGATACCCTTCCCGATGGGCTGACCACCGAGGATGGCAAGACCTCCATTGTGATGGACGTTGGCGATCTGCCTGCCGGACAGGCCAAGAAGTTCACCGTCAACGTCAAGGCCAATAAGCCTGGCCAGTACAACAACAAGGCTACGGCGACCGCCGACAAGGGACTGTCCGCCGAGGCCGGCTGCTCGACCGTGGTCCGCCAGCCAACCCTGGTCGTGACCAAGACCGGTCCGGGCGAACGGTACGTCGGACGTCCGGTGCCCTTCGAGATCACCGTGACCAACAACGGCGATGCAGTCGCTCGCGACACCGTCCTGACCGACCCGCTGCCCGCTGGCACCGAGTTCATCGAAGCCAGCGACGGCGGCCAGTTCTCCGGCGGAAAGGTAACCTGGAACCTCGGTACCCTCGAGCCCAACGCCTCGAAGAAGGTCACCGTCACCCTCAGGGCAACCACACGCGGCGAGATCAAGAACACCGCGACCGCCCAGGCCTTCTGTGCCCAGGCCGGGGCTGATGCGGCGCTTCCTATCAAGGGCGTCCCGGCGATCCTCCTCGAGGTAGTCGATGACCCAGACCCAATCGAGGTGGGCGGCAACACAACCTACACCATCGAGGTCACCAACCAAGGCTCCGCCGATGACACCAACATCGTCGTCAAGTGCACCTTGCCCGACGAAGAGGAGTTCGTATCCGGCGATGGGGCCACCAAGGGAACCGCTGAGGGTAAGGTCGTGACCTTCGCTCCAGTGTCTTTGCTGGCCCCCAAGGCCAAGGTCACCTTCCGCGTCGTCGTCAAGGGCGTAAAGGAAGGCGACGTGCGGTTCAAGACGACCATGACCAGCGATAACCTGAAGATCGCCCCGGTTGAGGAAACCGAGAGCACGCATATCTACTGATCATGAAGTCTGATGGCTGAACAGACGGGGTGCCGGAAACAGGTTCCGGCACCCCGTTTTCCTTAGGGGGGTGAACGGGTACATATGGCTTCTTCACAACGAAGGACGCTTCTGCCAATCCTGCTTGCGGTGATCTGTCTCAGCGGCTGCGCTTCACCGCAGGTCAGATTCCTGTCATCGCGTTGCGAGGCCTCCAGAGAAAAAACACGCCTCAAAGCTCTCGGTTTCGTGTCCTCGCTCGAGACGACAGGCCTCCAAGGCGAACAACTCATCTATCAGGTACGACTGTTCGATCGCAGCCGGGCGCCCCTGCGGTCGCGGGACGGACGTTTCCAGGCAGCGGACGGCACCGTCGCCGCGACGACCACGATGATGGTTCTGCAGTCGCCCGAGACGGTCAAGGACGTGCGAGTCTCGATCCCCGCGGGAGAACTCGGCGTGCCGCCCAACCACCTGCCGGTTCTGGCGGAAGTCGCAGTCTTCAAAGCCACGGGCGAACGCGTCGCACGCGTCTGGTGCGCCGTCCCGCCCCTCAAGGTGGCGGAGATCATGCCGCCAATGGAAACCCGGCCGACCCCCTATTGGTTCGTCAAGGTTGCAGACCCCAATCGCCTGCCCGTCCTCTCAGGCCCCTTCGCAACGCTGGCCGAAGCGCAGGCCGCCGCGACCGGGGGAGCGGAAGCGCCGCGGCAGGTGAACTCGGATGAGTCCCTTTGGTTTGTGCCTTTCTACGATCCGGGCAAAGACGGGAAGGCAATCCTCGTTGGACCCTGCTTAACGGAGAAAGACGCTCGGGACATCGCGGCCCTCGCCGCCCAAATGCCGGATCTGGTCGCGAGGGGCCTCGTCGCCGGCGCTCCGGTCGAGGTCCAGCTCACCCAGTGGCTGAAGGAGCGGGAAGTCAAAGGTATTCTATCCTCGCACGGCGCAGAGGCTGCAGAAAGTCCACCCGGAGAACGACCACAGTAAGAAAGACCAGCCACTGGCCCGCCATAGCGATCGACGCCTTGGCCGGCGGGAGAACCAGGCCGCCCTTGGCATGGTTCATCACCCGCAGAGCAAGAGCAGGAGCGAGGTGTTGTCATGATGCGCACGTCCACACGGCTTTCGGTCATCCTCCTCGTCGGCTTGGCCGCGGGATGCTCTACCGCGAAGCGACCGGAAGTCCGCGCCGTGAACGTCGCCATCAAAAGCATCGATTTCAGTGGTGTCGGAACGGTCTTCAACGTCGAGGTCTACAACCCTTACCCCGTTCGGGTCAAGAAACCGAAACTCCAGTATAGGATGGATATCGCCGGGACGGAGTTCATCCGCGCCGAACACTCGACCGACATCGACTTGCCCGCCAGCGGCGTGGGCACCATGCCGCTTCCAGTCCAATTGGACTATTCACGATTGCGGGCAGCCTTTGCCCGCCTGAGGGATGCCAGCGAAGTCCCCTATCGGCTCCACGGCGCGATCCTGGCCACGGGTCTCGATTACCCTTGGGATGTCCCCTTGGATCATGAGGGGACGCTTCCGATCCTGCGCCTGCCGTCGTTCTCGGCCGCCCGAGTGCGATTCGCCGATGCTTCCCTGACCGGCGCAAGGGTCGCCTTGGAGGTCGACGTCCACAACCCCAACATCTGCGATCTCGGCTTTGCCGAGGTCAGCTACAGCCTGTCCTTCGGCCCCGTCCCGGTTGGTCGCGTTCAGGCGTCGGCCCTCGGCAATCTGGCGCCTCGATCCATCGGCAGGCTGTCGTTGGTGGGCGAGATCACAGCTGCTGGAATACTGAGCCAATTGGCTCGAGGCGAAAAACTGGGAGGGTTCGTCATGGCGTGGTCGGGTACCGTCCAGACACCCTACGGCAGGGTGACACTCCAACCCGGCCAGCTGGGGATCAAGCCCTGAGCCGCGCCGGCCCACAAGACGATCATTGCTTCAATGCAGTCCAATACGGCATCCAAGGAATCATCCAACCAAGGAACGCCGCCGCAGTCTGCCAAGCTTGACGCCCTTTCACACATGTGCGAGGATCCGGTCGACCGCAGGCACGGCGATTGATGGCCTTCAATCTAGATTGACCGGAGCCTCCATGATGCAAACGAGCTCAGCCAGTGAGCACCTACATGACAATGTGCCTGTTCAGAAGCCCCCACAGTTTGCGGAACGGTTCGTCGACCGCCGTCAGGCGGAGCACTACCGCGACCGCTTCAAGAAGGGCCGGCGAGCACGCACCAACTGCCTCGAGAACGCTCTTCTGCGGCAGTTGGGAGAACGGATAGGTCATGTCCAGGTCGCCCTGGATCTTCCCTGCGGCACCGGCCGGCTTTCCCGCACCCTCCTGGAGTTTGCGGATAACGTGATCCTCGCGGACTCGTCATCCGCGATGCTGGAAGTGGCCAGAGAGGAATTGCCCGATCCGCGGGTCAGCTGCCAGTTGATGGACGCAGAGAGCATCAGCTTGCCGGATGCAAGCGTCGACCTCGTATTCTGCCATCGGTTCCTGTACCATGTGACCAGCGAGTCACGAAGAGCCCGCATGCTCAGCGAAATGGTCCGTGTGACCAGGCGATACGTGATCCTGTCATACTACCCACCAGGGTTCCTCAATCGCTGGCGCCAGTTCAGGCGTCGCCTGCTGCGCCGCAGTACCTCGGGCGGGTCGCAGTTGCCCGAGAATCAGTATCGCGAGGAAATCCGGGCGGCACGGCTGCGGTTCGTGCATGAGGTAGCCTTCCGGCATTTCCCTGTCACAGGTGTCTTCTTCGTGCTTGAACGCGCCTGAACCGGCTCTCATCCCGGGGCTACTTGGGCGCCAGCCGTCATGCCGCGCGCTAGCCCCCAGTTGCACAACAGACGGCCTTCCGACTGCCGGAACACCCTGCATGGCCCCAGGCCCCCGGCTGGCTGATGGGGCGACGCGTCGGCCACCGGTGCTGGGGAAACACCGTTAGTACCAGCACGGCGGGACCCTCCTGTCTCATGTGAGACACTAACGATGCGCGCTTGAGACATCGCCCTGTCTCAGAAACGAGCCCCGCGTCACGCAGTCCGACCGCTGATCGGGAAAACGGCGATTCCGAATCACGGCCATGGCACGCCACGTGAAAGGTCAACTGCCCGTACGCGTCCACGGAGATTCCAGGCTCCGGCCTCGGGTCAGGGTCGGCCCGACCCCTCGTGACCGCTACGAGGCCGAGCCCTCTCTTCGCGACTCCTCGTGGTGGTGTCCTGGGGCGTGTCAGCGGTCTCTGATTCTCAGGAGAAACGCTCAGGAGCCAGCGAGGGAGCCGAGCGGATATCCACAAGAGTACCGTCAGAGGGTATACTGCGCCGGTACGGCTGCAGCGTCTGTATGGGATCATGTGAAGGATTCGGAAAAGGAGACTGATATGATGACCTCGCCTCTAACAAGAACTGGATGGCTGTTTCTTTGGTTCGGCTTGTTGACCTTTGCGCCGCTCGGGGCACTGGGCCAGGACGCCGCGGCGACCACCAGCGGCACGGTGCGCGGGGAACAGGCCTTCCCGACCGGCAACGCAAGCACCAGTGTTCTTCTCATCCGGCATATCGGGCCGGCCGAGATGCGCGTCAACGCACCGTTCACCTATGAAGTCCAGGTCCGGAATCTGACCGACGCAAACCTGCCGGAAGTCGTCATCACCGAGAAACTGCCCAATGCGTTCAAGGTGAGCTCCATCGATCCAAAGCCCGCCGACTCGGGCGAGGGGACAGCGAGTTGGACCCTGACACAACTGGGCCCCAAGGCCTCGCAGGTCATCAAGATCAGCGGGACGCCAAGCGCGGTCGGGGCAGTCTCATACTGCACCACCGTGGCCTTCAAGACTACCGCGTGCGCCGAGACGCAGATCGTCGAGCCGGCACTGAAGCTGGTCAAGACCGCCCCGGCCGAGGTCATCATTTGTGACCCGATCCCCGTCAAGCTGGTGGTGACGAACACCGGTACGGGTGCCGTGCAGAACGTCAAGGTAGTCGATAAGCTCCCCGATGGCTGGGAATCGGGCAACAGCAAGGACGCGATCAACTTTGACGCCGGTACCCTCAAGCCCGGAGAGTCTCGCGAGTTCTCCTTCCAGGCCAAGGCGACCAAGACCGGAAGCTTCGTCAACGAGGCAACGGCCTCGGAACCTGGGGGGCTCGCCGCCAAGGCCAGCTCCGAGACGGTGGTGCGCAAGCCGGCACTGAGTGTGACCAAGACCGGCCCCGAGATCCGCTACATCGGTCGCCCCGCCGAATACAAGATCACCGTGACCAACACGGGAGATGCGCCCGCCAAGGATACGACGCTGGTCGACACCGTGTCCGGTGTGGGCGAGTTCGTCAAGGCCAGCGACGGCGGACAGTCCGCCGGCGGAAAGGTCACCTGGAGTCTTGGAACACTCGAGCCCGGCGCTTCCAAGAGCGTCGAGCTGACATTGGTCGGCCAGAAGGCCGGTACGATCAAGGATGACGCGGTCGCCACCGCCTACTGCGCTCAGGGCCAGGCCTCGGCAAGCACCGAAGTCAAGGGTGTTCCGGCCATTCTGCTGGAGGTCGTCGACGTGTCCGACCCCATCGAGGTCGGCGCCGATGAAACCTACATCATCACGGTCACCAACCAGGGTACGGCTGACGACACCAACATCCGCATCGAGTGCACCCTCCCGGCCGAGGAAGACTACGTTTCCGCCGAAGGCCCGACCAAGTTCAAAGCCGAGGGCAAGACCGTCTCCTTCGAGCCACTCGCCACGCTGGCACCCAAGGCCAAGGCGACCTATCGCGTGGTCGTCAAGGGCACCAAGGAACAGGACGTCCGGTTCAAGACCAGCATGACCAGCGATATGCTGAAGAGCCCCGTGGAGGAAACGGAAAGCACGCATATCTATTGACCAGCGTCGCTGATAGTGGTGATCCGGGACAGAGAAAGAGGTTGTCGGATCGTGCCCGGCAACCTCTTTCTGCTCTCGGTCCACAATCGATGTGAATCAAGGAGATGGGTTATGAGAAAACCTCGATATCTGATTTGGGTGGCCATCCTCTCCCCGGCGATTCTGGCCATGGGCTGTAACAAGGTCACTCCCGAGAATTATGACAAGATCCAGAACCAGATGACTTTGACTCAGGTGGAACAGATCCTCGGCAAGGGTACAGAACAGAGTGGCGGTGGCCTCGCGGTGGGCGACTTGAACGTCTCGGCCAAGACCGTGACTTGGGCGAGCGGCGACAAATCGATCACCGTCACCTTCGCTAACGACAAGGTGGTGATGAAGACCAAGAAAGGCCTCTGAGACGCGGTGCGGCCGGACCGCGAGGGCAGGGGAATGGCATCCGGGGGCTGCGTGCGCCATGATTGGGAGAGAGAACGATGAGCCCGGAAACCCAGTCCGAACACGGGGAAGGACCAGGCGGCAACCTTCCCGTGACAACCGAGGGCAAACCGGTGAAGCGGAAGCGGCGACGCCGGTGGCTCAAGCTTGTTGTCTTGCTCGGCGTGCTGATTCTGATCATCGTCTGCTGTCTTCCCTATCTCCTCTCGACCAACGCCGGCAGGAGACTCGTGGTCTCCGTAGCGGACAGCTACCTGCCCGGCAGCGTGGAGATGCGGGATCTCTCGCTGTCCTGGTTTGGCCCCTGTAGGATCAGCGGATTACGTCTTCACGACCCGGAAGGCAAGGAAGTCGCCCGCGCGGACGATGTCGTCCTGACGGAGGGAGTCTGGCGGGGGATCACCTCGCCCTCTCACTTCGAGCAGCTGAGCCTCGATACTCCACGAGTCACCCTCTTCGTCGATGAACAGGGTCAGATCTCGCTGCTCCGGGCAATCGCGACAAGTGAGGTATCACCCCCTGACCAGAAGCCCTCTCCGTTGCCGGCGGTGACCGGCAGGCTGGTTCTCCGCAACGGCTCGATGAAGGTGGTCCGCCCGGACGGCCGCGAGTTGGAGGTGTCCCACGTGGACGGCGACCTCCGCCTCGAAGCCACCAGCAGCATCGCCGGCCAACTCGTCGCTCAGGCGGCCGAGGTTGGCACCGTCACCGGCGAAATCGACCTCCGGGAACTTGTGCGGGATGGCCGATTCCAGCCTTGGGGGGCAACAGGAACTGCCCGCCTGTCGACCCCCGCCAGTCTCTCCCTGGCCGGACTCGGGCAGTTCGCGACGGGCCAATCCCACGCGGACGGTTCGGCCCAGGTTCAAGTCAGAGCCGCCTTTGGACAGGGAGAGATCAAGGTCGACACCAGCATCGAGCTCGCCCGTCTGCTGGTCCGGCTGGCCGACAGCAGCGGGGCCAGTCCCGTCGACGTCCGGCTGTCCAGCCAGCTCCGGGCCACACGCGAGTCTCTGACCGGTCATGCCGCCTTGGACGGGCAAATCGGCGACGGGCGGGTGGATGTGACCTGCTCCTGGCCCAAACAGACGGAAATCCCTTCCGTTGAGGATATCGTCTCCGGTGCCTTGGCCGGGAAAGCCGTCAAATGGCCCGATTTCGTCGTCGAGGCCAAATCACACCTGGATCTCGCCCGGTTGGCTCAGGCGGTGCCCGCGCTGCTGCATATCCAGTCCCAGGTGGTGGTTACTGGAGGTACGCTGGATGCCCAACGCGTCATCCTCCGCGGCGGTGAAAAGCCCTCGACCACCGGAGCGGTCACCATCACCAGGCTCGCCAGCCGGCGCGATGCCCAGATCACCGCGTGGCAGCCGATCTCGCTGGATTGGAACGTTCACATCGAACCCGGCACGGGTCTCAAGGTGGAGAAGCTCGCCTTGGCATCCGATTTCGCCAATCTCGTCGCCAAGGGCACCCCTTCCGATCTGCACGCCGATATCCAGAGCAACTTGGCTAGACTGCAGCAGCAGGCCGCGCAGGTCTTCAACATGGATGGCGTGGATCTGGCCGGCGGCACCTCCGGCACGTTGGACCTGAAACGGGCTGATCAGGAACGTATCGACCTCGCGGTGACCCTGGCAGGCGAGGGAATCCGATACCGGGCTGGAAAACGGAATCTCGAGGTCGGCAAGCTGTCCGTGAAGAAGAACGGCTACTTCACCTTGGCCGGCTCCAAGGTCACCCGGCTGACAATCGCCGACGCGACCTGGAATGCGGACGGCAGCGTCGCCGGAACCGGATCAGGCTGGACCGGCGTCGGGGACGGAACCTTCGAAGTGGAGATGAAGATCCCGCGCGCGGACCTCGCGTATGTCGCCAAACGCCTCGTCGACCTCGGCGTTGCCGGTGCGGCCGGGTACGCCGGTGAGGCCGCCCTTCAAGCTCGGGCCAGCCGCTCATCCCACAATGCTCCCGTGGTGTCTGAAGGCTCCGCGGCTCTCCGCAACACCCGCCTCGGCAACGAGCCCCTCCTTGCAGAGGATGTCTCACTCAGTTGGTCCGGCCTGAGCATCGCACCCGACGGGCGGCGATTCGAGATCAAGTCGGCCGAACTCGCCAGCACGCCCGCACGCCTCGCCGCCGCGGCAGTGAGTCTCCGCACCGACGGCCAACCGGTCGTCGAAGGCAAGGTCGAGGGCAACGCGGATCTCGCCCGCTGTCTGGCCATCGGCAGCCGGATCGCCGGTTGGGATAAACCCCCGGCCATTGCCGGCCGCCTCACCCTGTCCACCGTCAGTCAGGGCTCCGCCGACGGGGCAAACCTCACCGGCAACGCCCGCATCGATGGGCTCGCGATCGGGGCCGGCGAAAAGACGATTCGAGAAGATCAGGTCCGTCTTGCCGTCAAGGCCGGGGTCAACCGTCGCCAGGAGACCGTCACTCTCGATCAGTTCCAGATGGACTCGCGCATGATCGCTGTCAAGATGACCGGTACCATCTCAGATTACGCCCGGACCTGCTTGCTTGATCTCAAGGGCAGCTATCAGGCGTCCTGGGAGCCCATCAGCTCCCTGCTCCACGAACTGGCTCCGGCGACTGCCGACAAGGTGACCCTCGCCGGTGCGAGCGAGAGCCGGTTCACGGTCACCGGTACCGCCAACCAGCCCCAGGTGACCCCGACATATCGAGACGCCTCCGCCACCGGAGAGGTGAGCTGGGTCTCGGCGGATGTCTGTGGCGTCCAGGTGGGGAAAGCCCTCCTCACCCCGGCATTCAAGCAAGGACAGCTGACCGTGCCCGTGTCCGCGATCCCGGCCGCAGGCGGGCAGGTCCACCTCGGCGGCGGCGTTGATTTCCGTCCGGCCACCCCAGTACTCAGCCTCGGTCCCGAGCTCCAACTCCTGGAGAGCGTGCGCATCACGCCGGAAATGGGCCGGCAGCTTCTCAGCCGCGTGAATCCCATCTTCGGCAGCATGACCCGCGTCGAGGGGACCGTCTCCCTCATCACCAGGAATATCCAGCTCCCACTGGGCGAGGCGATCAAAACCGGCGGCTCCGGGCAGGGCCGCCTCGACCTTCAGAACCTCAAGGTCCAGCCGGCGGGCTTCATGATGGTGCTGCTTGATCTGGGCGGACTGACCGGCGGCGACAACTACACCGTGCAGGTCAGCGGCGTGGATTTCCACCTCAAAAACGGACGGCTGCACTACGACAAGTTTGCGATGACGTTTGGCCCGGACTTCGACTTGCGATTCCGTGGCTCAGTAGGCTTCGATGAGACTCTTGACTTGGCCGTCTCCCTCCCGATCAGGGCCGCACTCCTTCAGAAACTGGGCGTCGCTGGCCCGACCGCCGAGTACGCACGCCGACTGGAGAAGGTGCGAGTCGAGATACCGGTCGTGGGTACACGATTGCAGCCCAGAATGGATCTGTCCCAGATTGACATGAAGCCGCTGATCGAGGAAGCCGCCCGCTCCGCCGTCTCCCAGGGAGCCGACAGCTTGCTCAAGGACCTGATGGGCATCAAGCGAACGCCAAAACTTGATTCCGGGACGGGCGCATCGGAGCGGACGCCCGTGGCCGGCCCGAGGACCCCGGTCCGTCCGCCCGCCGACCCCGCCAAAACCCTCGAGAAGAAAGCCCTGGACCTGCTCAAGACGCCCAAGCCGGGTGCCAGTCGTCCCGCCCAGCGGGGCCTCGAAGCCCTGCCATCCATCCTCCGCGAGCGAACTGGGCCACCGGCGAGCAGGCCCAGCCAGCCGGAGGTGCGTCGTTCCACCACCGGCAGCACCGCCCAACGCGGCGGCCCATCAACTCAGCCGGCGATTTCCAGGCAACCCGCAACGCCGCAAACGAAACCGGCCGTTCAGCCATTTCGAGGTATCTTCAGACGAGAACGACGATGACCGCGACGCCCGGCAGGACAACCCAGCCGCCCGTACCTCCTCCACAGAAGATCAGGTACGACCTCCTTGAACAGGCGACGTCCCTCGCCCGGTACCATGGCCGGATGTGGCGAATCGGCGCCGCTCTGCTGTGGAACCACAACGTGACCGCCATGAGCGCGGCGCTCTCCTTCCGGACCATCTTCGCCATGGTCCCCGTCCTGGTGCTGGCTTTCCTCGTTCTGAAGTCCGTCGGCGTGCTGGAGGATAGCAAGCAGGGCCTTCGAAGCGTCCTGCAGGCGTCAGGCTTCGGCCAGATCGCACTCACTCAGCCAATCGACATCGCCCCGACAAGTCCCTCCGACACCGGCTCCCCATCCGGTGAACAGGTGCTCAATCTGGCCGACGAGATCGAACGCCTCGTGGAGAACGTCGAGGGGAAACTCACCGTGGGCCGGCTCGGTCCCGTCGGAATCGTGCTGCTGATCTACACGGCCACCACTTTGCTCACTTCGATGGAACGCTCGCTAAACAGGATCTTCGGCATATCACGCAGCAGGTCTCTCGCCAGGCGCGTTCCTCTCTACTGGTCGGTCATGACCCTGGGCCCCGTGCTCGTCGTGGCAGCCTCCTACCTGGGTCAGCGGACCACAAAGGCACTGGAACAAGTCAGCGGTGTCTCGTGGCTCCTCGCAGCTTGCGGATACTGGGCTGCCCCTGTCGCTGGGTACTTGCTTCTCTTCCTTGGACTCTACAAGCTCCTGCCCAACGCCAATGTCTCGTGGCGTGCCGCGCTCGGCGGCGCCCTGTTTGCCGCACCGGTCTGGCTGGTCGCCAAATGGCTATTCGCCCTCTACGTGCGCGAGATCGTCGCAACCGGGAACCTCTATGGAGCACTGGGCTTGGTGCCGATCTTCCTCCTCTGGCTTAACCTTTCCTGGCTCATCTTCATGTATGGTGCCGAACTGGCCTACGTGGCAGGAAACCTGGCGAACCTGCAAGGTCCTGATCATGCAGAGCCTGCATCCCTGAGACCTCATGATCTTCTCGCCGCGGCGCTGGCCGTCGCGCGACCGTATGAGGCCGGCGGGGGAGCAGTATCGCTGGATGAGGTTCGGGGCAGGCTCAGACTCACAGATCAGTCCGCCCGGCAGCTCTTGGAGCAGCTGGGCTCCGTCGGGGCCGTATGCCCAGTGGCAGGCGACGGACCTCCGATGTACGTGCTCGCGCGTCCGGCTAACAGGATTCCCGTTCTCGAAGTCCTCGGAGTCCTGCGACCGGAACGGGACTTCGAACCCGGACGCTACGATCCCGAGATCGGCGCGACCATCAGACGCTTTCAGCAGCGATCACAGACCGCCCTGGGCGATCTGACCGTCGGCGACCTGATCCGGGCGGGAACATAGCACCCACGGCCGTGTGTCGCAGCATAATCCGCCTGTGCGCGTGACCACCCACGGTGCGGATGCTGGTTTGTCCTTCGGAATCATGGTCTTCACCTTCGCCTCGCAGGCAGGCGGAGGAAGACCCGGACTCTTAACTGAGAAAGAGAGGTTACTATGGATCCGGCGAAGAAAGGCTTGGCATTGCTGCAGGAGTTCAAGAACTTCGCACTGAAAGGCAATGTGGTCGATCTGGCCATCGGCGTGATCATCGGAACGGCATTCGGCAAGATCATCGACTCGCTGGTCAAGCACATCATGATGCCCTTCATCAGCCTATTCATGCCCGGCGAGCAAGGTTACCTTGCCTGGAAACTGACCGTCGCCGGCAAGGAAATTCCCTATGGACTGTTCATCGGCGAGGTCGTCAACTTCCTGGTCGTCGCACTGGCCCTCTTCATCTTCATCGTCAAGTTCCTCGGTTGGATCATGAAAACCAAGAAGGAGGAGGCACCCCCTGTCCCACAGCTGACCAAGGACCAGGAGCTGCTGACCCAGATCCGTGATCTGCTCACGCGCCCCGGGTCGAGGCCGCAGTCAGCGTAACCAGACCAACGACCATCTCCCGAGGGACCAGTCTCGGAGCGAGAGGCTCGTTGCGGCCCTGGCGATGACTCTCCAGATGGCTCGCCGTGCTCCCCCAGGAGAGCACTGCGGGCATCAGCTCCCGCAGGCCCACCTGGCGTGCGATGGCCCGGCGTAGCGGCTCGCCCAGACACAGAGTCGCCGCCGGGCACCCGCCTTCGCCGATCAGGCGGTCGTTGTCGAGAACGCCGCTGCCGGTCACGGTTGCCGGCATCGGCGAGTCTTGCGCGCCAGCCGTCTCAGTGATCTGCGGTTGGCGAGGAGGGCCGTTGTGGTCAGCGCGCTGGCGGCGCCCCGGGCTGCGGCGCTGGATCGGTCAATGCGGCTCGGGTATGCGCGTCCGTCGGCCTCGGTCACAGAGCTCGGAGGATGAACTCGGATTCGGGCCCGCTGGCAGTGCAGACCAACCGCCGGCTGCATTCGCTTAGCGGTTCCATCCGGATGGTCAGCAGGTCGACGGGCAGGAGGTCGGCTACGCGGTCGGCCCATTCCAGAACGATGGCCCCCCCCGCCAGCATCTCGTCGAAGCCCAGAGCCTCGAGATCACGGCTTCCCCGGAGCCGGTAGGTGTCAATGTGGTGGATCGCCAGACCGGCCTCGCTACTCGTGCCTTCATACTCGTTCACGATCACGAAGGTCGGGCTGTTGACCTGACGCAAGTCGGCCACGCCCGCACCCTCGGCAATCCCCTTGACCAGCGTGGTCTTGCCTGATCCCAGCGGCCCGATCAGGCCGATCACATGCCCCGGCATCAGCCGGGTACCCAACCGTCGGCCGATCGCTTGCGTGGTGGCCACGGAGTCGCTTTGCAGAACCAGTTCAATCATGTCCAGTGTTCGAACCCGCGGGGCTCGACAAGCACCCGCTTGCCCCCGGCCAAGACCATCCACAGGCTCGATCGTTCGGTCGACGAGCGAGCTACAACGCGGCCCACCGGCCACAGCCCTGCCCCCACGCCCGTTCCGGCCGCACCCTCCAGACACGTATCGCCGACTACCAGCAGCTCGAAGTCCTCACCATCGCTGAGGGCATGCTCGAGGGCCGGCCGCCCATCCTGCTTCGCGATCTCGCGGGCCGCATCGCTGATGATCCGCTCGATCAGCTCCGGTCGCAACTCGGCATCGCACCCCGACGAGGTACACAGCCGGTGCAGATCCATGGTCAGACCATCGGAGATGTCCATCATGGCGTGCAGACCAGCCTCACCCGCCAGCCGCCGGGCGCATTCCAGCTTGGGCTCGAACGTCAGGTGCCGACCCAGCAGGCTGCCGCCCAGCGGACCACTGACGAAGAGGATATCCCCGGCCCGGGCTCCGGATCTGCGCATCGGACCACGAGCGGCCATCGGCTCAGCCACCATGGCCACGTCGATCGCCAGACGGCCGTCCCAACTCGTCGTGTCTCCGCCTACGATCGCGCACCCGTACCGGTCGGCCACACCCGCCATACCCTCGTACATCCGTTGCACCTCGACCAGGGACATGTCTCGGTTGAGGGCGATGCTCACCGTGGCCGCCCGGGGCGCGCAGGCCATGCCCGCGCAATCGCTCAGTGAACAGGCCATCGCCTTCCGCCCGATCAGCTCGTGATTATGCCGCTCGGTGTCGAAATGGACCCCGTCCAGGAGCATGTCCGCGGTGATGGCCACCAGCAAGCCGTCCAGCCGCACCAGGGCCATGTCGTCACCGATGCCAATCGGTACCCGCCGCGTGTCGGCCTTAAACCGCTCGGTCAGCCAGGCAACCAGTGCGTTTTCACCCTTAGCCATGGGTGTTAGCTTACCCGTGGCCGGGCAAGCCATAAAGGTGCAATTCTGCTCCGCGACAGGGGTATAATGACTGTCAACCGCATTGGTCGCCGAGCATCGCAAGAGGATGTACATGCCAGCATCAGAGGCGAAGTCCCTCATCCACCGTACCGTCTTCCTTGGGATCCTGCTCATCGCAGTTCTGACTATCGGTGTCTTCCTCTGGTCCATGGGTCGAGCTTGGCTCCTCGCGTCGCGGTCGGTGAATCCGACCCAGGTCAGAGTCCCGCCATTGGCCACCGCATCATCCTCTGCCGGTCGGCCGTCACCGGATGAGTATCGGCGGCGGTGGTCCGAGCGGATCGAACCACGCATGGCCGCTGCGGACGTGGCCTGCGATAGGGCTCTGCGCAGGAACATCGGGTTGGTGCGGTTGTTCCTCCTTGAGCGAAGGGCGGGCAGCCGGGCGTTCGCCGAGGACATGCTCTCGATCCGCGGCAAGTGGGCGCTGGTCAGGACCCATCTGCCCAATCTGGTGGGGGGGCGAGAGGATGCCGAACTGCGGTACCTCGCGGACCGGTTTGCCTGTCACGTCGTCTCCGATGAGGAGTTGAAAGCGGTCCTTGAGATCGCGGTGGCCGCCTACGTGGCCCAGGTGCAGGCGATCGAGAACGAATTGCTGGTCGGTGTTCGGGCGGATGTGGCGGATCTCCCGCTGGCATCATTGCCGGCCAATGCGACCGACGAGATCGTAAGGGCGGAATACGAGCGGCTGGTGCGGGTCATCGCTCCTGCGGTGGCCGCCGATCTGGGCGTGGATGCGGCCCGCGAGTTGGCCAGCCTGGTGGCCGGTGATGTGGCCGCCGGAATCGCCGGCAGCGTGCTTGGCACCGTCGCCACGCGACTGGGCATCTCTTCCGGAATCCTGGCCGTCGGAGCAGGTTCCTCGTGGGCCACGCTTGGACTCTCCATCGTGGCGGCGGTGATCGCCGATCAGATCATCGACTTCGTCATCGACCAGGTGCACGATCCGACGGGAAAGCTCGCAGCCCGGGTGGACGAGATGCTGGCCGACGTCGGCCGTCTCATCGCTGAGGGGGACGGCGAGCGGCCGGGCTTGCGGGCCCAGCTGACTACCTTCGACAAGGCCCGGTCGACCATTCGCCGCGAGGCCCTGCGCAGGTTGGTGTTGGAAGAGCAGACTGCATCGAGATAGGAGTGAGAACCGAATACCGAAAGCCGAGAGAGTAGTCGTTCCAGCGTCGAGACCGGAAACTGACCAATGCGACTTCCCTCCCGCCTTTCATTCTCGGCGAAAACGGCTATCCTCGCTGTCATCATGACCAAGAAGGAGGTCGTGCTCGAATCCCTCGCATTTCGTCCGCCGCCGTATGTGCCTTGGGCTTGGGAGATGACCAAGGGATGCCAGCAGCGGGTTCGGGAGTTCCTCGGGACGGATGAGCTGACGGAGTTCGCGGGATCCCACTTCCTGGACATCGGGCCGGCGCCCGGGCGGTTCATCCAACTTGACGACCATTGCGTGCGAGATCTGTTCGGCGTCGTCTGGGATCGATCGGTCGACAAGGAGGTCGGTACGCCGCGAGAGTGGCCTATCCGTCAGCCGGAAGAACTGGACAGCTACCAGTTCCCCGACCCGACGGCCGACGTCTGGTTCGACGCAATCCCTGAACGGAAGGCCGCCCATCCCGATCTATTCTGCCGGTACCGCGTAGGCTTTGCCCTGTACGAGCGGGCGTGGGCTCTGCGCGGTATGTCCGATCTGCTGATGGACATGATCGAGCGCCCGGAGTTTGTCGATCGACTTCTCGACGAGGTGATGGAGCACAATCTGGCCAAGGCTCGCCAAGCGATCGAACTGGGGGCCGACGCGATTCTGTTTGGTGACGACTATGGCTCACAACGTGGGCTGATCATGGGCATTCGGCTCTGGCGTCAGTTCATCAAGCCGCGCCTGGCCCGGCTGTTCGCCGAGGTCCGGGACGCGGGGCGCGTTGTCTGTCTGCACTCCTGCGGATGCGTCGCCGAGTTGTTCGACGAGTTGGTCGAGATGGGTCTGCAGGTCTTCAACCCGTTCCAGCCAGAGGTCATGGATATCGCCGCGCTGAAAAAGCAGTATCACGGGCGGCTGGCCTTCCACGGCGGCATGAGCATCCAGAAGATCCTGCCCTTCGGCACGCCCGACGAGGTTCGCGCTGAAACCCGGCGTCTGATCGAACTAGGCCGCGAGGGCGGTTACATCGTGGCTCCGTCGCACATCGTGCCGCCGGACGTCCCGCCGGCCAACCTGGCGGCCATGATGGAGGTGCTCAGGGGCCAGCAGGGATTCCCTCGTTGAGCCTTTTCACACACCGCAGCCGCTTTCGTGGGTGGCCTGGGCGCGCTCAGACCACCCCAGTGCCGCAAATCGACCGCTGTTTCGGCCGACGATGTGACGACGCCTGGGAACTCTCTCCGCCCAATCCAGTATAACCCGATAGAGAACGGCATCGACGGCGTAGGGCAGGTTCATGGACGAGGACGCGATCCTCATTCAGCGGGTGGTCAACGGTGACGCGGGGGCGTTCCGGCCGCTCGTGGAGCGATACCAACGGCCCGTGCTCCGGTTCATCGCTAACATCGCCGGAGATCGCCATCTCAGTGAAGACATCGGCCAGGAGGTCTTCTTGGCGGCGTACCGGGCCCTGGGATCATTCGATTCCGCGCGGAGCCGGTTCGTAACGTGGCTGTTCACTATCGCCCGGAATCGGACGATCACGGCCGTGCAGAAGCGGCAAGTCGAGTATGTGCCGGAACTGCCCGATTGTCCGGCGGCAGGGAGGCCGGATGAGGCTGCGGAGCGGGCTGAATGGTACGGGGCTCTGGACCGGGCTCTGGCCGGTCTGCCGTTTGAGCAGCGGACGGCATTCGTTCTGGCCGAGTTCGAAGGGTTGACTTACGAGGAGATTGCCCGGGTAGAGCAGACTCGCGTGGGGACGGTTCGATCGCGCATCAGCCGGGCTCGGGAGAGACTCCGGCAGGTGCTGCACGAATATGGAGAAGAGCGATGAGCCGGCAGGATGAGCTGTATGAGGACTGGAAGGCTCGCAAGGCGGATGTCGTCGTGCCCGACGACTTCGTTGCGAACGTGATGGCCGGGGTTTACCGACAAGTGGCCGAGGGGGCGGCGGGACCCGCGTGTTCGGATGGCGTGTTAAGTCGGCTGCCGAGGCACCAGCTCGCCCAGGCGGGTCTGGTGGCCGCCGCGGCCGTGCTGGGCTTCCTGCGTTTGGCGGCGATGACCCACCTCGTGTTGGGCACGACCGTGGGAGGATGAGCGGATATGGCGGACGAGATGATCAGGGGGTCGGGGCCGGCGAGCGACGGTCCCAGTGATGCTTCGGGAAACGGCCTGGCGAGTTGTCCTACGATGCGAAAGCCATCGACCGCTCTTGAGCTGTCGCTGGTCCTGACCGGCCTGGGACAGGTGTATTGCGGTCGAATCGGACGCGGCTTGGCGCTCATGTTCCTGGCCGCGCTATGTCTTCCTGCGCTCATCGTGCCCCTGTTTCATGGGCCGTCGATGCACGCCTTCTGTGTAGTCCTGGTGCTATCTTCGATCCTGTACGTCGGCACAATTGTAGATGCTTATCGTCTCGCCAAGCGGACTCCCCCGGCGTATCAGCTCAAGGACTATAACCGTCCGTACGTGTACGTGCTGTTCATCCTGCTGTTTACGGGGGGCGCCGTCGCGTGCGCGTTCAACGTTCGATCGTCCCTGATGCAAGCCTTCTGTGTGCCGTCCGGTTCCTGCTTCCCCTCGATCATGCCGGGCGACCGTCTGTTGGCCAGCAAGATCGCGTACGACGATCATGATCCTGAACGCGGCGACGTGATCATCTTCCGACCGCCGGACAATCGGCGCGTTTTCGCGGTCAAGAGGATCGTGGCTCTGGCGGGCGACCGAGTGGAGATCCGAGGCGGGCAGCTCTACATCAACGAACAAGCGTGTCCGCGGCAGGAAGTTGGAGCCCGCACGCTTCAGCTCAAGGATCGTCCGGTCGCGGGAGCTGTCTTTCGCGAAACGAATGGAACGGCCGCCTATTCGGTCTTTTTGAGCAATGACGCAAAGGACCAACCGGCTGACTTCGGCCCGTTCACGGTGCCCAGATATTGCTGCTTTGTGCTGGGCGACAATCGGGCGAATTCCTCCGACAGCCGCCGCTTCGGCCCTATCTCGGTGACAAGCATTGTCGGCAAGGCTGAATACCTCTACTGGCCAGTGGATTCGTGGTCGCGGTTCGGCAGGTTGGAGTGAGGCTGCTACTCCCTCAGGGGCACGCCCGCGGCGCAGAACGCGGCGCGCAGATCGACCATACGCATGACGGGGGGCATCGGCCCGGACATGGTGGCCGCGAAGCCGCAGGAGCTATCGCCCCGGAGATTGCCATGGGCCCCGCGCAGACCGCCCAGGAGTTTGGTCATCGCCGGGCTGCCGACATACCATCCGTCCTCGAGGCTCACGAACACATCCGGAACATGGGCGAAGAGGCCGTGGAACGTCCGCCACAGGCGCTGAACCACGTCCGGATAGGTGTGCGTCGCCGTGGCCTCAAACAGAACCCGATCATCGACGAAACCGTTGGCGGCGATCTTGCCCGCGGCGCGAAGCCGGTCAAGCAGCGGCTCGAGCCGGAGCGGGTCGCCGGACTGGACTCGGTATCTGAATCCCGCGGGCGAGCGGTTGATCGTCGCCACGCCTTTGCGGTCGACCACGACGATCGAGTCTTCATCGCCACGGTAGGCGGCCAGCTCCATCCCGTCGATGTTGACCACGTCCCGGGCCACCTGGGCCGGCTCGCGGGTGTGGATGGCTGCGCACGTCACCAGACCGAACTCGGGGATGACGACGTCACCCGGTTGTCGGAGCGCATCGCCGACCCGGTAGCCGAGATCAGCCATCTGCTTCTTCAGTGCGACCCGCTTCCCGGTGATCAGGTCGTGGCCGTGGTCGCTGAACAGGCTGATGCGGATCCGGCCGCGGGTCTGATGGAGCATGGTCATGCAGAAGCGGTCGAGAGTGACCAGGCCGATGGCATGTCCATCGCGGCCTTTCTTCGCTCCCAGGGCGGACGTGCAGACCACGTAGGCCACCATCCGGCGCTTCCGGCCGCCGCCATGCTTGGCGTAGATCTCCTGGATCCGCCGCAGTTCGTGTTCGAACCACGCCCGCTGCCAGAGGTAGGCGACGGCATGGAGCGAGGGGGTGAGGTAGTAGTCCGTATCGGCGTGCCACGGCGTGTTGCCGTCCGCTGCGTAGGTCGCATAGCCGTTGGTGAGCTTCTGTCCGTCGAAGTACTCGGCCTCGACGCCGGGCAGGGGGGCTCGCCCGAAGAACTCGCTCAAGATCGGATCGGTCATGACTGGGAATGGACTGACGACCCGCGTCGGCCTCGGGAAGTACCGCAACCGGCCCTGGTCCCAGAACTCCTCGACCATGTTGAAGGGCACGCTGTCCAGGATGAGGACCAGGTGGTGAATCTCGTTCGCAGGAACCTCGGCCAGCTCGACGTCCTCTTCGATCTGCCCGTCCTCGTTGGTGTCGTACCCAATGCGAGTGACGAGCCCGGCATGAGAGAGCCTTTCCCGATAGTCCGGGTGGCCGTTGCCGTCCACGTCATACCATCGTTCGGTTATCCCGTCGGTCAGCCGGTCGAGCTTGGCGGCGGCGATGGGCAGCAAGCGAGGACCCGGTCCGGCGCAGCCGGTGCACAGCCCGAGCAGGGCGAGGATCGCGCTGCGGTATCGGAGGCGGGCAATCGGATTGATCATGGGCTCTGACCTTTCAGCCGTTCACGGCATGCGGCGACGATTTGTTCGGCTCCTTGCCGGCGCAGGTCACTCAGGATCTGAGCCACGCACTCATTCCACCGCATGGGGGGCAGGCCGGTAGCGGCTCGGAGGGCCTGTTTGCCGTCTGCGCTCATGACTTGGGCTTGCACCTGCAGCCGGTCATTGACCACGCGAGCGTAGACGGCCACCGGTGCCCGGCAGCCGGCGTCGAGGCCGCGGAGGATGGCTCGCTCGGTTTCGACGGCGAGGGTCGTCGCCTGGTCGTGGATCGTTGCCAGCCACCCGCGAAGCCGCGCGTCCTTGGTTCGTCCCTCGAGGGCCAGCGCGCCCTGTCCGGGGGCGGGGAGCATGACCTCGACCTCCAATGGGTGGGTGACATGTCGGGCGAGGTTGAGCCGGTTCAGACCCGCCATCGCCAGGACCGCTCCGGCGCAGCTGCCGCCGTGGATCTTCCGAATCCGGGTATCGACATTGCCGCGTAATCCGACGAAGGTCAGGTCGGGTCGGCGGGCCAGCAACTGGGCTTGGCGGCGCAGGCTGCTGGTACCGACCACGCTTCCGGCGGGCAGCCGCTCGAAGGATGTTCCATCGGCCGACACCCAGGCATCGCGAGGGTCCTCGCGGACCGGCACGGCCAGGATGGCCAGTCCTTCCGCCAGGTCGGTGGGAAGGTCCTTGGCCGAGTGTACCGCCAGATCGATTTGGCCCTGGCGCAGGGCCAGCTCGAGTTCCTCGGTGAATAATCCCTTGCCGCCGATCTCGGGCAGCGGCTTGGTCTGCTGCCGGTCGCCGCGTGTGGTGATGATCTCCATCCGGGCGGACAGGCCGGGATGGGTGGCTTGAAGGCGGTCGATGACCCACTGGCTCTGGGCGCGGGCCAACTGCGAGCCGCGGGTACCGACCACAAGTGTCTCGGTTGGGTTCATCCCGATTACGTCAGCGCCCGGATAACCGCCTCGGTGAAGCTCTGGGTCGTGCCCTTGCCGCCGATGTCCGGTGTGAGGGTCTCGGGGTTGCCCTCCTGCAGCACATGGTCATAGGCGTTACGGATCCTGGTGGCGGCCGTCGTCTCCCCCACGTAGTTCAGCAGCATGACGCCGCTCATGATGCAGGCCAGTGGATTGGCGATGCCCCGCCGGGCGATGTCCGGAGCCGAACCGTGGACTGCCTCGAAGACGGCGCACGACTTGCCGAAATTGGCTCCCGGCACGACGCCCAGGCCGCCCACCAGACCGGCCGCCAGATCGCTGACGATGTCGCCGTAGAGGTTCTCGAGCAGCAACACGTCGAACTTGGACGGATCGCGCACCATCTGCATGCAGGCGTTGTCGATGATCATCTCGTCGTACTCGATCCGATCGGCGTACTGGCTCTGGACCTTCCTGGCACACCTGAGGAACAGCCCGTCGGACAGCTTCATGATGTTTGCCTTGTGGAACACGGTGATCTTCTTGCGGTTGCGGGAGGCGGCGTAGTCGAAGGCGAATTGGGCGATCCGGCTGCACCCCTTGGTCGTCGCGATCTTGAGGCTCTGTACCACTCCCTCGACGACCTCGTTCTCGATGCCCGAGTAGAGCCCTTCGGTGTTCTCTCGAACGATGATCAGGTCCACATGGTCAAAGCGCGTCTTGATGCCCGGCAGTGATCGGACCGGCCGGACCGCGGCGAAGAGGTTGAGTCGCTTGCGAAGCTCGACGTTGACGCTGGTGTGACCGGAGCCGATCGGGGTGGTGGTCGGTCCTTTGAGAGCCAGGCCGTGTCCTTCGATGGCGGCGACCGTGCGGGCGGGCAGAACGCTCCCGCAGAACTCCAAGGCGGTCGTCCCGGCGGGCAGGACCACCCACTCGACATCCACCCCGGATGCATCGATGACCTCGCGGGCAGCGGTGGTCACTTCCGGGCCAATCCCGTCGCCCGGGAGAAGGCACACGATGTGGTTCATGCCAGGATTCCTCGGACCCCGGCCGCCGGACGGTGCGGTCGGAGCAAGTTTCGGGCGGTGGCGGCCGCCTTGCGTTTTCGCCAACGAACGCGATTATAACTGAGGGCGGGGACGGAGCAACGACCCTCGCCGGTGTGTGGGATCGTCCTCGCCGACGTGTCGGGTCGTTGTTCACTCGGGTTGTCGTTTCCCGGAATACCGTGTCCGGCGGGCGACTGGGACATAGGGAACTCGCTATGAGCCACGCTGACATACCGGTGGGGGCCGGTGATCTCGCCGCCGGCTTGCCCGCTACCGCTCGGTTGAGTCTGGTGACGGCCGCCCTCGCGGACGGCGTCTCCACGCTGCGAGGCGTGACCTTGGATGAGACGGTCTGCTCGATCCTGCAGGCCCTGTCTGTCCTGGGCATGAGGACTCGCGTGGACGAGTCGCTTTTGAAGATCGAGATCGCGGGCTGTGCGGGGCACTGGCCGGAAGGCGAGTGTGACCTGGAATGTGCCAACCGCGCGGTTCTGGGAATCCTCGCGTCCGCATGCTGCACGGGGTGGGGACGATACCGGTTGATTGATGTCCCGGGCGGGGCCCTCGCCCCGGACCCTGGCATGCTGGCGGCGTTGCGGGATCTGGGCGTGTCCGTGAGTCATGACGAGGCGGCCGGGCGGTTGCCGCTCGACATTCGGGCGAGCGGGCTGACCGGTGCGATCGTCAAGGTCACGTCTCCTGGGGCTGGCCAGTGGCTTGGCGGGTTCCTGGTCGCCTCGGCGTGCAGCCGGTCCGATGTCTTCATTGAGATCGACACGCCGGCGTTCTCTCTGGACGCGGTTCGTCCGGCACTCAGGCTCATGGAGGTATTCGGTGTACCTGTGGTGGGCCCGGATCACGGCAAGATTGTGATTCCTGCTCCGCAGGTCTATCGGGCCGCCGAGATCGATTTTTCGATGGCGTGATGCTACATTGTTCGAATGTGCGTCTCGAGCGCCGCAGGGCACGGTGCCCAGCCGGTCGTTTGTGGTGTTCTCGGACGCACAGGGCTTGTCGTTCACGCCGTGTCGGATCGTTTCCCGCGGGGTCTGGACGCAGAGGTTGGATTGGGTTGAGTCATGCGCGATCGTGGCCACTTCATGACGGAGCAGAAGAACGAGCGGTCTCGGACGATCGACCGGATGTCGATTGCCGAGGCCGTGGAGTTGATCAACAGCGAGGATGCCAGGATTCCGGAAGCCGTAGCCGCCTGCAAGGCTCAGATTGCGGCGGCGATTGAACTGGTGGTGGCCGCCTTCCGTGCGGGTGGTCGCCTGATCTACGTCGGAGCCGGAACGAGCGGTCGACTTGGCGTCGTGGACGCGTCCGAGTGTCCGCCGACCTTTCTCACGGATCCCGAGATGGTTCAAGGGGTCATCGCCGGTGGCAACGGGGCCATGTTCCGAGCGGTGGAGGGTGCCGAGGATAGCGAGGCGGACGGCGCGGCCGCGATGAAGGATCGGAAGGTCGGTTCCAAGGATGTCGTCTTCGGGATTGCCACCGGCGGGACCACGCCGTACGTTCATGGGGCGATCGGCTACGCTCGCCAGGTCGGAGCCAGGACCGTCTTCTTCGCCTGCGTGCCCAAGGAACAGTGTGATGATGCGGCCGATGTCTCGATCCGTGTGCTGGTCGGTCCGGAAGTGATCACGGGTTCCACTCGGATGAAGGCCGGCACCGCCACCAAGCTCGTGCTCAACATGATGACCACCATCTCGATGGTTCAGTTGGGCAAGGTGTACGAGAATCTGATGGTGGATGTAAATGCCTATTCCAACGTCAAACTCGTGGATCGCGGGGCCCGCATCATCGCCGCCATTACCGGTGTGGATCGCGACAAGGCCCTGGAGCTTCTGCATGCGGCCAAGGGCCGGGTCAAGACCGCCATCGTCATGCACCATCGCCAGGTGGACCGCGAGAGCGCCGATCGCCTGCTGGCCGCACATGGAGGCCGGGTCAGGGCGGTGCTCGAGAGCGATATGCCGTGATGGATGAGAAGAAGCGACCAGCGATCGGTGGTCAGCTGGGTCGGGTGTGCCGAGTGACTGTTGACTGCGGCACGCTGTGTAACGCGTGCTGAGTTGGGTGACCTGCGGGTCTCGATTCGGCTTTCGGCGTTTCGGTTTCTGTTCCGACGTTTTCCTTTGTTTCTCCATCCTCTCAGCCTGGCGTACCTCATTACCGACCTTGAAGTCGGGGGCGTGCCCTTGCACCTCTTTCGACTGGCGACGGCGTTGCCGCGTGACCGGTTCCGGGTTCGGGTGATTTCGCTGGCGGGGGAGGGGCCGGTAGGGGGGATGCTTCGCGAAACAGGGATTCCGGTCTGGGCCTGCCGGGCCCGATCGGTCGCCGATCTTGCCGCCCTTTGGCGACTCTGGCGATTTCTGCGGGCGGATCCCCCCGATATTGTGCATTCGTTGCTGTTTCACGCCAACACCGCTGCCCGGTTGGTGGGCCCGATGGCGGGCGTACCGATTTCCCGGATCCTGTGCGAGATCCAGACGGCCGAGGTCGAGCGGGGCTGGCACCTGATCCTCGACGGCCTGACCTGTCGCTTGTGTGCCTGTGAGATCGGCAACTCTCCCTCCGTCGTCGAGCACCTGCATCGGGAGGCTCATATTCCCCGGTCCCGCCTGGCTTGCGAGTGGGGTGCGGTCGAGGTGGCCAAATACGCTGACGCGTTGCCGCTGGCCCGCGAGGCGCTGGGCCTGGGTTCGGACCAGCAGGTGCTGATCTGGACCGGCCGACTGGATCCGGTGAAAGGTTTCGAGGAGATGCTGGCCGCGTGTGCCTTGGTGCGTGAGCGACATGGCATCAAGCTTGTACTGGTCGGCGAAGGACCGTATCGGCCCGTGGTCGAGCGGCTCATTCGTCAGCACGGCTTGTCGGGTGACGTGCTGATGCTTGGTCGTCGCACAGATGTTCCTCGGCTGCTTAAGACCGCCGACGTGTTTCTCTTCTGTTCTCGGACCGAGGGGTTGCCCAACGCCCTCCTGGAGGCCATGGCCGCCGGTCTTCCGATCGTCGCCACGGACGTCCCCGGTTGCCGGGACTTGATTGTCCATGGCCGGACCGGTCTGCTGGCCGCGAAGGGGCGGCCCGACGAGATTGCGGCGAACCTGGCGGTCCTGCTGGCGGATGCAGATCTCGCTCGGCGGCTGGGTTTGGAGGCCCGCCGGTGGGTAGGTCTGAACGCCGATGCCAGCCGGTTGGCCCTGCGCTGGGAGGATCGCTACACGGCCATCGTGGGCGGGGTGGGGCCGCGATCGCTCGGCAGGCGAGGTCTCGATATGTTGAAGCCAAACGAAGCCAGCGAGTTGCGGGCGTGACAGACCGTGGTCGGTGGGTGACGAGCAGCGTCTGGGTGGGGCGGAGAAAGCCGCAGCCGGCCGCCAATAATTCAAAGCGCCAAACGAAGCCAAACGGCCCGCGGGGGCCATTCGCAACCCCATTTTTAGCCGATGGTTACACATGCAGCGATGGAGCGTGGGCATAGCCTATCCGACCGATCGAATCGGATCTGCGACGCGAAGCCCGTCGGTTTCCTCGGCCTCTGGATTTCCCCGTGCCGTTCCTTCTTTCTCGCGCGCGTTGTTGACCTTACCGGCTTGGTGTGGCTGTATGTAGCCAGCGGGCAGCGCCGGCCTCTGCTCAAGAACACGGCGTCTGTCCCGCGGCGGCACGTGGATTGAGTCGGAAGAGGGTGGTCAGGTGCCCCGATCTGGTCAGGGCAGCTTCCGTGTCTCTGTGTGATCGGGAGTTGGGCCTCTATTCACGGGTCAGGCGGTGCCTTCGTTGGGCGGGGCAGCTGCATCAAGGCTGGGGACTGGCTTGGAGCTGCCCAGCGGGGGGGTAGAAGTCCTGTTCGTGAGTCGCCCGAGTCTCACGCCCGTTCGGGCAGGCCCGCAACGGAAGTTGTTTGCCATTCAGGACATCCATCGCTATACTCATGATTGCGCGTCGGACGTTGCGGCCGTCCTGCGGGCACTGTCGCGAGTAATGCTGTTGTCCGGCGTACATGTCAAGGCATGGTGTTGTCTGACCCCACCGCTTGGCTTGTGGGGCCGCACCCGGGAGCCAGGCGAATACCCGGGGGAGGTCGATATGTCTTCGATACCACAGGTTCCCGCGACGAATGCAGGCTCGATCAAGGTTTTGGTTGTTGACGACCATGGTTTGGTTCGCGACAGCGTCAGTACGCTGCTGGCCCGTGAGCCGGACATTGTCATCGTTGGCGTGGCGGAAGATGCGGATGCCGCGATCAGCAAGGTGCTGGAGCTGAAACCTGACCTGGTGCTGATGGACATCGACATGCCGGGCATCAGTTGCTTTGATGCGATCCAGATCGTCCGGTCGCGTGTGCCCCAGACGAAGTTCATCCTGGTGACGGCTTACGAGCACGATGAGCACCTTGAGCAGGCGCTCAAGGTCCGGGCCAATGGGTTCATTGTGAAGAGCCAAGGAATGAACTCGCTGATTGGGGCGATTCGCGAAGTGGCGGCGGGGCGCATTCACTATTCGCCGGAGATCATGAGTCGTTTGATCGTTGAAGGTGACCAGATTCGCCTCGAGAATCCGCCCAAGAGTCGCTTGAGCACGCTGAGTCCTCGGGAGCGTGAGCTTCTTCGGGTGCTGGCCCGTGGACAAAGCCTCAAAGAGGCGGCGAGCATTCTGGGGATCAGCTACAAGACGGCGGACAAGCAGAAGGCCTCGCTGATGGCTAAGTTGGACATTCACGACCGTGTCGAACTGGCTCGGTATGCCATCCGCGAGGGGCTGGTTGAGCCGTGACGTCCGCCGGCGGGCCTATTCCAGGGCTTTGCGGAGCTCTCTAGGGGTATTTGACTCTAGCGGCGTGCCCTGGGGTGGTTGCAGGGTGGGCGGATGGCCGGCGTGGGTGTGCCGAGGGTCTGGGGGCAGGCTCTTGGGTCCTCCTCCATTCAGACTGTTTCTCCGAATTTAAAGGACCGGTAACTCGTGATGAGAGCCTGTATAATCAGGGTTGAATCCGTATTTTAGGTAAGCTTGGTAAGCTACATTAGGCTTTCCCCAACCATATGTGGATAGGGAATATGCCCCAGCTCACGAAGCCTGGGGGGTGTGAAAACCTTTTGAGTACATGGAGGTCTATCTGTCGTAAATCATTGTCGAATAAGGGTTTTACTCCCCTTGATCCCAGCCGATAATGTGATACACTTGCCTCAGCTTTGAGGATACTGGCGGGTGAAGGGACCATCAGGGTTGCCGCCAGTGGGAGCCAATCAGGAAACGCTTGCGGTTCACGATTGATAATCAGTGGACCGGGCGATCAGGAAGCTCAGAACGTTCCCTTTCTCGGGGGCGGCCTCGCCGAGATGCGGGGTTTCATGTCTGGAGGAGAAGGAACTCCCGAAGATAGCCAGTCCGATCGGCCCGTTAGTCATTGCGTGGGACACGTGGATTTCTGTGCGTGGGTCAGGGACCGGGTCCCTGGAATGGGTGTCGACCGGTGTCAGGGATGATGCCGCAGGCTGATCGCGGGAGCCATGGACGGCCAACCAGGCCGCTTTTACTGCCTGTCGTTTATCGGTGCCATTCAGGGACATTTCGTTGGTGCCAGCCGGTCCTCGGTGATCGGGTGATCCAGATTCAGACAAGCTGCGGGTTGTGAGGTACCGTGGCCGCTGATGCTGCGGCAGTGAGCAGCAAGGGATTGCGGGTCAGTCCCTTGGATCGAGAGCCGGCAATCACACTACAGTGGTGGCCCGGCGCGGCCAGGAGAACGAATCGGCATCCGAGGCGGTTCATCGCGTGACTGGCAAGGGGCCGCTTCGGAATATGGCATCGATGAAGAAGGGATGCTTCATCGATGACCTTATTCGTCCGAGTGTACGACCAGACCGAGTGTCTGACAAGTGGATTTGGATCGATCAAGTGGGTTCTCTGAAGGAGGATCTGACTAAGACGGGCCAGGGCAGCGAGGATGCGTTGCCCTGACCAAGCTTCGGCGGGCCCGGAGGCGATGCCCCTCCTCCAACTGTCAGGTTGTATGCGTTTGGACCGCAGCAAGACTTGATGGTTCCCTCGCTCAAAGCCAATACCAGGAAGCATTCGCTTCCGGGCCAGCCTCTTTTAACGACACGCGAGCGGCCGGTTCAAGGAGGAACCGCCGCTCGCCTGTATCTGAAGGACTGAGCGAATGATCATCCATCCTCGGGACAAGGACGTCATCAAATGGGCGATCGACCAGGGACACGCCTACGAGTACACCCGTGAGTACGGTCTGCCCGAGCCCTGTCTTCGCGTTCATCTGGGCTTGAGTGTCGCGTTCTTCCATGCTGGTCGGCTGGTTCGCTGGCGGGCGGATGCAGAGGGCGGGCAGATGGACCAACTGATGTGTGAATTGACCTCGCTCTTTGGCCTATGCGCCACGGTTCGGGCTTATCCTCGCCAGGAAGCTTTCGTGTCTCCGGCGGAGATGACCCTCTTGCATCGCTGAGCTTTGCTGTCTGTCCGGCTCGCGGTTCCGTTTCGGTTTTATCGGCGGTCGGTTATAGCCCCGATTCGAGCCTCCTGGCGTCTCCTGGCGCGTTTTCGGACTCCTCCCACACACCCCCACCATCACCCCCGTGCAGCAAAGTTGCTGGTTCTCTGGGCTTTCCAGATCGTTGAGATGAGCGGTCGATAGAGGTTTCGACGGAGGTCCATCCTCACGTTGACGGCCTGCTGTCTCTTCTCGGACGAGGTTATCGGGCGTGGGCTGGCTGCAGCTACCGCCGGTGGGGGTGATCTGCGTGTGACGCCCCACATGGTGGTGCTAACTTAAGCCGAATCATTCCGCGAAGAAATGGAATTCGGATTTCGGGTAACTAATCCGAAAAAAGGGCTTGCTTTGGTGTGATGCTGTGGTATCTTATCCCTGTCTAGCCCCAGTAGTGGGGCCAAGTGAGCAGGTTCTTGGCGCGGCAGCGATCATGTTGTTCACTGGGACGTTTGATCTGAGCGTCGATCCCAAGAATCGTCTTTCGATACCCGCGAGCATTCGAGCAGGCTTGGATCCGGAGAGGGATGGGACGCGTTTCTATCTGGTGCCGGGGACGCCCAAGACGACGTTGAGTTTGTATGCGGACCGGTACTTCGAGCGGTATGCGGACGAGTGCAGTGCATCGCTTGATCCCAACGACGAGCGAGAGAAGTTTGAGAAGGTCTTTTACGCGATGGCCACACCGCTGGACCTGGACAAGCAAGGACGCATGGTCCTGCCTCAGTGGGTGTTGGACAGGGTGGGGATTGGCAAGCAGGTCACGTTGACCGGTGCTCGGGACCACTTGGTGATCTGGAACCGGAGCGAGTACAGCTCCTTCATGAACGAGAACTGGGACCGGTATCCCGACCTGCTGCGAGTGGCCCGGCTGGAAACGGCCCTGAACCGACGGAACGGTGGAGGCGCGACCAGCGGCCGCTGAGAACGGAATAGAGAGCGAGGGCGCGGTCTCGGGAAGGGAAGCGTTCGTGGCGACCCGGTGGCGTTTCCCTTTCCGAGCCGAGCAACGAGTCGACCGGAGGCGAAAGAACGAGTGCTGGGCTGGCCGGACTCCTGGCGCGGCGTCCGGCGTGCCGCAGCGGTGGAAGGTGGAGGTGAGGGTGATTTGGCCGGACCCCGGGCAAGCGGCGCGGCTCCCGCGGGTCCGGCAAGAGGTCGTTGATCAGCGGTTTCAGACGGACCGACCATACTGATCGGCGGGTCACTCGCCGGTCAGGCGGACCGCTTCCCGTCGCAGAACGCAAGGGATTGCCTGGGAAGAGGGTGCCCGAACGACATCTCACTCGGGTTTGACCCGCAGCTGCCGGGTGGGTTTGGCCGGCTCGACGACGCGGACGAGCCGGGAGTTCACCTCAGAAGGCGGCGGGTGTCTTGCCGGAGGGCAGGAGTTGTTGTCGGGCTGCTTTCCATCCGGCCGGGAAGTGCTGGGGCCAACGTCGGCACGGATGTCCGACGTTGCCCTGCTTAGAAGGATGCCGCCTGGTGAGCCGATCTGAGATCGAGCATATCCCGGTTCTCGGTGAAGTCCTCATGTCGCTCGTCGATCCTCGACCGGGCGAAACGGTGGTGGATGCGACGGTGGGGCATGGGGGGCACGCTGAGTTGTTGGCGGGGGCCATCGGGTCAAGGGGCCGGCTCATCGGCCTGGATATTGACGAGAGCAATCTGGCCCGAGCCCGCAGTCGTGTGGAGAAGGCCATGGTCGGCAAATCAAGTCCATCGCTGCACTGGGTGCGGGCCAACTTCTCCGAGCTGGGGTCGGTGCTCGACGAATTAGGCGTGAGCCGTGTCGATGTGATCCTGGCCGATCTGGGGGTCAGTACCGATCAACTGCTCGATTCAAGTCGAGGTTTCACTTTCAGCGAGGATGGGCCGCTAGACATGCGGATCGACCCGCGGCTGGAGACGACTGCGGCCGATCTGGTCAACCGGCTGGAGGAGAATGAGCTAGCGGATCTGATCTTCCATTCGAGCCAGGAGCGGTTCAGTCGGCGGATCGCGAAGCGGATCTGTGAAGCTCGTCGGGAGAAGCGGATTCGAACGGTGTCGGAGCTGGTGCAGATCGTCTGTTCGGCGATGGGGGTGTTGGGGCAGTTTTCCCCCCACCGGCTCCATCCCGCCACGAGGACGTTTCTTGCCCTGCGGATGACCGTCAACCACGAGCTGGAGAACCTGCAGGAGCTGCTGGAGTTCGCCCCCCGACGACTATCTGTAGGGGGTCGGCTTGCGGTGATTAGCTTCCATAGTGGTGAAGATCGAATCGTCAAGCAGAATTTTCTTGATCGTAAGCGCGATGGCGTGTATGAATTACGGACAAAGAAGCCGGTTCAGGCTTCGAGTGAGGAAACCCTGCGGAACCCACGTGCTCGCAGCGCCAAGCTTCGGGTAGCGTTGCGGTTGGCGTCAGTCCAGGGCGCGGCCTGAGGGCTTGAGGGGGGCGACTTGCGAAGTGGGCATAGCGGTTTTGGCAGGGTGGACATGGAGGTTCAAATGACCCGGGAAACGAAAATCGGGCTTTTGGTGGGGTTGGGTTTCATCGTCGTGTTTGCGGTACTTCTCTCGCAAACGACCTCGGTGCCGTCGACGGGAGAGAACCTGCCGTTTGTGTTGAAGCCGTCGCCGCAGCTGCCCAGTCTGCCGAGTGGCCGCGAGGTGGCCAACAAGCCGTCGGGCTCGAGCGGCGACCGGGCCGTTCCGGCGCCGGGCGTGGGACGGACGCCTGAGTCTCCGTCGACGCCGGTGGACAGAGATGGTGGCCTGGTCAGGTTGCCGAATTCGCCGGATTCGTCGTCGAAAGGGCCGGATGGTGTGGCGTGGCGTCTGCCCAATCCACCCTCTCTGGGCCCGTCTCCATTCGCGTGGACGCCGAACGGCGGCGGCAGCACCCCGTTGAGCGGCCAGATGCCATCGAGCGAAGGGGATCCGGACGTCGTCACGACGAGCTACGTGGGCAAGAGGGCTCCGAGTCCGGTAGGGCCATCGGTGGTGGGCACCGCGCCTCCGGGGCCCTCCGTTGCGGTGAAGCACCCCGAGTCGACCGACCTGGCCAAAGGTATGATTGATGCCCCGAAGCCGGTGGCTGTCGATCCCGACGAGCTGGTGAAATCGCCGGATCCCGCTCCCGCCAGTCCGCCGAAGGAGTACCTGGTTCAGAAGGGTGATACCCTGCGGAGTATTGCGAAGGGGCGGTATGACTCGGTTTCCGCCAAGGTGGTGGAGTTCGTAGCGGATGCGAACAAGGATCGGATCAAGGACAAGAACAGGGTATTCGAGGGTCAGAAGCTGTTGCTGCCTGATCTCCCGCCCGACATGTTCGAGGTGGTCCAGCCGGTGGGTGGCAAGAGGCCCAGTCTCAGGGAGTTGGCCAAGGAACTGACGACGGTTGATTCCCGCAAGGCGCCGCAGGAATCGGCGAGGCCCAAGAGTGGTTCGACCGCGCCCTTGTCGGCGGGCACTGCCGTCGTGAAGGGCGGCACCGACGGAAGGGAGGCATCTGGAAGCCCCTCACCGCAGGTTGTCGACTACCCGAAGCTGACCCCCAGGAAGAAGGTGTCGTCGCCGACCCTGACGCCGGCGCCGGCTCCGAGCCCGGCACCCGACGACGCCGACGATCGGCGGGCTCCGACGGTGATTGCCAGGAACGACGGCGGGGCTCTCAAGGGCAAGTTGACGCTGGACAGTACTGAGCTTAAGCCGGCAGCGGCCTCGAGCAAGTACCGGACTTACGAGATTCGGGACAAGGACACCCTAGGTTCGATTGCGGCCAGGGAATTGGGTACAGCCACTGCTTGGCCGGAGATCAAGAAGCTCAACAAGGACCTTGATCCGAGGAAGATGAAGGCCGGCATGAAGATCAAGTTGCCCGCCAGGCCGTCGGTTCCTTCGCCGAGTGGAACATCGTCTAGACCTGAGGTGAATCGAGCGTCCGCATGACCATACCGCGCATGGTGGGCTTGCTGGCCGTGCTGGCGATGGTGGGCATCACCGTGGTGGTGATGCGTGCCGATCAGCGGCAGGTTTGTCAACGGATCCAGGAGCTGCAGTTCCGCCAGACCGAGCTTCGACGGGAGATCTGGACGCAGGATATGGAACTAGCTCGGCTGCGTTCGCCGGCGATGATACGTGAACGTGCCGAGCGGTTTGGGCTGGCGACGGGGCTGGTGAGCTCGAAGCCGACGCCGAAGCCGAAGCGATAGCGGCCCTTCGGCCACCAGGAGTGGCACATCGGCCGGAGTGGCTTGATATGAGCCTGAACGAACCGAAGGCAGGGGAGGGGCGGGCGGTCCCGATGGCCTATGCCCGCGTGCAGGCCAAGCCGGTCTGGTTTCGCCCGTGGGTGGGGCAGCTGGTGATCGGTCTGATCTGTGCGGTTCTTTTGGGGCAGGTCGGCCGGCTGGCCTACATTCACCACGTTCTTCGCCCATCGCTTCTGGAGTATTCCGAGCGCCGGCAGACGAGTACGGTGGCTTTGCCTGCTCGTCGGGGTGCGATTCTGGATTGCCGTTTCCGGGTGCTGGCCGGCAGCCATGACTCGCCGACCGTCTACGCCGATCCTCGGATGGTGAAGAATCACACCGAGGCTGCCCAGGAATTGGCTCGTGTACTTGGCAAGCCGTCGGAGGAGATCCTGCAACTCCTGCGGGATCCGAAGAAGAGGGCATTTGTCGTCATTCAGCGTGGTGTGGCGGAGAACGAGGCCGAGGGCGTTCGCGACCTCAAGATCGAGGGCGTAGGTGTCCGCAACGAGCCGAGTCGTACCTACCCGATGGGAACGCTGGCCGCCCACGTGGTGGGGTTCGTCCGTGCCGGCAAGGAAGGCCCGGAGGGTATCGAGGGTATTGAACTGGCGATGGACAAGTATCTGCGCGGCAAGAGCGGCCAGCGCGAAGTCTATCGCGACGTGAAACGGCGCGCGATTTTCGAGAAACCGGACAGCTACCAAGCGCCCAAAGACGGCATCCACGTGGTGCTCAGCCTGGATTCCGCCATCCAGGAGGTACTTGAAAGCCAACTGGCGGCGACCGTCGCGAAGTTCAGAGCCGAGAGCGCCATCGGCGTGGTCATGAGCCCCAAGAACGGCGACGTCTACGCGATGGCCTGCTACCCGGCCTTTGACCCCGGCAAGGTCGCCCAGGTGCCCCGCGACAGTCGTATCCTGTGCAACCGCGTTTTGACCGATCCGGTTGAGCCAGGCAGCGTGTTCAAGCCATTTGTGCTGGCCGAGGTGCTGTCCGAGAGCGCGGCCAGGCCGGCGGAGACGGTTTTCTGCCATAATGGCCTGTATGAGACCGGTAAACGACGACTTCACGACCATCACCCTTACGGATCGTTGACCGTTGAGCAGATTCTCACCAAGTCGAGCAACATTGGCATGGCCATTCTGGGGCAGCGGCTGGGCAACCCCCGGATGCACGCGGGGCTCAGCCGGTTCGGATTCGGGCGCAAGACGGGGGTCGATTTGCCTGGTGAAGACCCGGGCCTGATGCTGCCGGTCAAGAGGTGGAATTCCTTTTCGACCACTTCGATTCCGATGGGGCAGGAGATTGCGATCACCCCGATGCAGCTGGCGACTGCGTTTTGTTCGTTGGTGAACGGTGGGAGGCTGCTCATGCCCCGGGTCGTGTCGGCGGTCCTGGACCATGACGGCAACGTGTTTGAGGATCGAACGGCGGCGCAGGGCCGAGGGCAGGCGCTGAATCCGGCCACTGCGGCCGTCATGAAGAGTCTCCTCGCCAAAGTAGTCAACGAAGGCACGGGCAAGCCAGCGCAGCTCGTTCAGTGGCAAGTGATGGGCAAGACCGGAACCGCTCAGATCCCGAAGTTTGGGCACAAGGGTTATGAACCGAATGCCTATCTTGCCTCCTTCATTGCCGCCGCGCCCGAGACGGATCCGGCTGTCGTCGTCCTGATCACCGTGCGCAAGCCGGATCGGAGCATCGGTTACTATGGGGGTACGGTGTCCGCTCCGCCGGTCAAGGCGGTCCTGGAGATGGTTCTTCCGTATCTGGGTATTCCGCCGGAGCGGTCCGAGGAAGAGGGGGCCAAGCTGAAGGTGGGAATCGTCGGCGGTGGCGACTGAGTCAGGGAGAGGGGCTGGCCACAGGTGAAGGGTATCGTGAATGGTGTGATGACATGGGGCAGCCTTGTTCGGCGGGCAGGGCTGGTATCGCGATGGCGTGGCCCGATTGACCCCCCGATCAACTCCGTGATTGAGGATTCACGCCAGGCGCGTCCCGGGGCATGTTTTGTTGCAGTCCGCGGGACCAAGGCCGACGGGCACGACTACGTGGAGGCGGCGGTCAAGGCCGGGGCTGCTGCGGTGGTATGCGAGCGGCCGATCGCCATGCCGCCCTCGGTGGCGGTGCTCGAGGTGGCCAGCGCCCGCGGCTTGGCGAGCCGGCTGGCAGTTGCGTTGTGGGGGCTTGATGAGACTCTTCGCGAAGGCCGACTGAAGCTGGTGGGCATCACCGGCACCAATGGCAAGAGCACGTTCTGCTACCTGGTTCGCTCGATACTCCGGCAGGCCGGCCTGCCGACGGCCATGCTGGGGACGGTGCAGTACGATCTGTTGTCGCGATCGGTTGAGGCGTCGATGACCACGCCTCCGGCAACGGTTCTTGCGGGCTACCTGGCGGAAGCGGCCAACGCGGGGGCTTCTCACGCGGTGATGGAAGTATCGAGTCATGCGCTTGATCAAGGGCGATGCGACGGCCTCCGTTTTGCCGTCGGTGTCTTCAGCAACCTGACCGGCGATCACCTCGACTACCACAAGACGATGGACGAATACCTCCGGGCCAAGAAGCGGCTGTTCGATCGCCTTGCTCCGGATGCGGTCGGTGCGGTGAACGCCGAGGACCCGGCCGCCGAGCGGATGGTCACCGACTGCAGGGCTCGGGTTCTCCGCTACGGGATCATCGCCGATCTGTCCAAGGGGGGGCCAGGCGGAGTCGGAGGCACGGCTGCTCCTGAAGGTGTGGCGAGGGTTGAGGATCTGGACGTCTTTGCCCGGGTTCTTGACGGCGACGCGCGCGGCACGCGGTTCGAGGTCACCGTGCGGCGTGGCGGTAGTCTTCGAAGTGGGCAGGTTGAATCGCAGCAGGTGAACTCGGTTCTGGTGGGCCGGCACAATGTGCAGAACTGCCTGGCGGCCGTATCCGCAGCGGTTGGATTGGGGCTCCCGCTGGGGCGGATTGTGGCCGGTCTGGAATCGGTGCGGATCGTGCCTGGTCGGCTGCAGCGTGTGGAAGGTAATGGGAGCGGCGTTGCCGTTCTGGTGGATTACGCTCACACGGATGACGCGCTGATGAACGTTCTTCGGGCGGTGCGGCCGATCGCCAAGCGGCGGCTGATCGTGCTCTTCGGCTGTGGCGGCGATCGTGACCGTTCGAAGCGTCCGAGGATGGCCAAAGCCGTGGCCCAGTTCGCGGACTGCATCCTCGTGACCAGTGACAACCCGCGAAGTGAGGAGCCGCGTGGTATCATCGACGACATCCTGCCCGGCTTTGCGCCCCAGGATATGGAGCGAGTCGTGGTGGAGCCGGACCGGCGCAAGGCGATCGCGGCGGCCATCGAGATGGCTTCCCCCGGCGACGTCGTTCTTCTGGCCGGCAAGGGTCACGAGACGTATCAGGAGATCCGTGGCCAGCGACATGACTTTGATGACGTGGCCATTGCGGCCGAGATCCTGAAGGGGAAGAGCAGGGCATCTTGAACGATCGGGACTGGGCAGGGTGTATTGGATGAGATACGTCGGCGTCCGCAAGCCATTGAAGGCGGACGACTGGTTGCTGATGGCTGATAGCGCCGCCCATGAAACCGTTGACCTTGCAGGAAGTCGTCACCGCCATGGAGGGCACACCGGATCGGCCTGTTCCGGTGGGGAGCGTTTCGCGCGTGTCGATCGACTCGCGAGCGGTGGTCGCGGGTGATCTCTTCGTTGCGATCAAGGGCCTGCAGTATGACGGCCATGACTATGTTGGGCCGGCCTGTACCGCCGGGGCGATGGCGGCGGTGGTTCGTAACGACTACCTCGGTCCCAAACCCCGCGGGAGCGCTGCGGGCGCGAATCCCTCGGCCGGTCTGCTGATCCGGGTGGACAGCCCGGTCGCGGCGTTGGGAAGGCTGGCTCGCTACTATCGCCGGTCGGTGATCGGAGGATCGGTCAAGGTTGTGGCGGTGACCGGCAGCAACGGCAAGACCACGACCAAGGCCATGATCGGGCACGTCCTGTCGAGCAAGTGGCGGGGTCGGGCTGGCATCAAGAGCTTCAACAACGAGATCGGGGTGCCGCTTACGCTGTTGTCGACGGAGCCATCGGACACGTTCCTGGTCTGCGAGGTGGGGACCAACGCTCCTGGCGAGATTGCCGCGTTGGCTCGGCTGATCGAGCCGGAGATCGCGGTCATCACGAACGTGGCGGAGGTTCACCTTCAAGGCCTGGGTACGATCGAAGGCGTGGCCCGTGAGAAGTTGTCGTTACTCAGCTACGTGCGCCCGGACGGATGTGCTGTCATCAATGCCGATCTGGAGGTTCTCCGGGCCATGGTGCTTCGCGAACGCCAGTACTCGGCGGTCAAGAAAGTGATGTTTGGCGAATGGCCGGAAGCGGAGCTGCGGCTGAGCGGCCTGCGGTCGGTTTCTGACGGCGGAGGCGGCTCCGGGGGAGCCCCTTGCGGGACGGAGTTCACGGTCAATGACCGTTTCAAGTACCGGCTCAACGTGCCCGGTCGGCACAATGCTCACAATGCCCTGGCGGTGATCGGCGTAGCCCGGCGCTTTGGCATGGAAGACGAGGAGATCGCGGCCGCCCTGGCGACGTTCACGCTGCCCCCGATGCGGCTGCAGTACGAGCGGCTTGGCGGATTGACGCTGATCAACGACGGGTACAACGCCAATCCGGCGTCGATGGCCGCGGCCCTGAATGTGCTGCTGGAAGCCGGGGCGGCTGGCCGGCGGGTGTTTGTCGTCGGCGACATGCGGGAACTGGGCGCGGTCTCTGAACGGTGTCATCGTGAGTTGGCGGATCGCATCGGGCAGTTGCCGATCGACCTGCTGATTGCGGTGGGCGAGAACGCCGAGCTGATGGCCAAGGGGGTCAAACGGGCCAGTGCCGGGCGGATTGAGACTCATGCCTATGCGACGACGGAAGCGGCCCGGCGCCGGCTGGTGGCGTTCCTTCGTCGCGACGACACCGTGTTGGTCAAAGGCTCGCGGGCTTTGGCGCTGGAGCGCCTGGTGGAAGCCATGGAGAAATGGGCTCAGCGCCCGACGGTGAAGGGCAAGGGTGCTGCTCGCTAGGGGCCTATGAGGGATACTGAGACGTGCTCTACCATCTCGTAGACTGGCTCGTCAGGTCACACGGATACCCGCCGGGGCCGTATGCCTATAAGGACCCGCTGTTTCGTGGGACCTGCGCCCTCATTCTGGCCTTTCTGGTCGTGGTGCTTGCCGCCCCAAAGGTGATTCGAATCCTGGTCCGCCACAAGATTGGCGATCGCACGGAGTTCGATCACAAAGCGCTCAACGAGCTGGTTGGCCATAACAAGGAGAACACGCCGACGATGGGTGGAGTGCTCATCGTGGCCGCGATCCTGATTTCCCTGCTCCTTCTGGCCGACCTCATGAACTACTACGTGCGAATGGCCATTTTCTGCATGCTGTGGCTGGCCGCTTTGGGAGCGGTGGACGACTGGCTGAAGCTGACTGTTGGGCGGCGGAGCGGGTCGCGTGACGGGCTGAAGATGTACGAGAAGCTGCTTTTCCAGATTGCCCTGGCCGTCCTGCTGGGGACTTTCGTCTACCAGTACGGCCGCGAGAACATGGCCATTGCCACGGTGGTGGGCGACGAGCCGGTGGAGACCTATCGCATTTTCAACGTGCCCTTCTACAAGCAGGGCATTTTCCTGAACACCACGGCGTTTCTCATCCTGACCGTCCTGGTGACTGCCGGAACCTCGAATGCGGTCAATCTCACGGACGGGATGGACGGACTGGCCGCCGGCTGCATGGCTTTGTGCAGTTTCGTCTTCATGATTTTTGCCTTTCTGGGCGGTGATCCGCTGAAGGCCAGCAGCCTACTATTCCCTTACATTCCGAAGACAGCCGAACTGGCGGTGCTCTGTGGAGCGATGGTTGGAGCGTGTCTGGGTTTCATGTGGTACAACGGGTTCCCGGCCCAGGTGTTCATGGGTGACACCGGCTCCTTGGCACTGGGTGGGCTGATTGGCTACGTCGCGATTGTCATCCGGCAGGAGCTGATGCTGCTCATCGTGGGCGGGGTATTCGTGATCGAGGCGTGTTCGGTGTTGTTGCAGGTGGGCTCCTACAAGCTGACCGGCAAGCGGATCTTCCGGGTCGCTCCGATTCATCACCATTTTCACCTGGGTGGCTGGACGGAGACCCAGGTCGTGATGCGTTTCTGGCTGATGGCGGCGGTATTTGCGGCCTTGGCCCTGGCTACGATCAAGCTGAGATGACGAGGTGATGGGGCAAGGGTGAAGAGTAGAAGGTCATGAGTGACGTTTTGCGGATCGACATGATGGACGCGAGCGGGATGATGATCGAGGGGCAGTCGCAGGCCGAGGGTATGGCCCGAGGCCGGGCGGTGTCAATCGCGATTGTCTCCGTGGCCGTGGGACTCATGGCCATCGGCGCGGTGATGACGTTTTCGGCCGCGTCGGGCGGTGATCGGACGCTGATCGGATGGCCGTTCTGGAAATACCCGGCGCTCCGCCAAGTGGTCTTTCTCCTGGGTGCCCTGGTGGCCCTGCTGGTTACCACGATGATCCCCTATCGTCTGTGGTGTCGACGGAACGGTTGGCCGACGATCATCCTTTTGGGTTTGGGGTTGGCGACATCGGTTCTGGTGCTCGTGCCGGGGATCGGGCAGGAAGTCAACAACGCACGACGGTGGATTCGTCTCGGACCGGAGAGCCTGGGCTTGCAGATCCAGCCGTCCGAGATTGTCAAGATGGCACTGCCGCTGTTCCTGGCGTTCTGGATCACGCAGAAAGCCCAGATCCGTCTGTTCTGGAGCGGTTTTCTGCCGGCGGTGGTGGCCATTGGTCTGAGTGTCGGTGCGGTCGGGGTCGAGGACTTTGGGACGGCCGCTCTGCTCGCGGTAGTTGGAGGGGCGATGCTCCTGGTAGGCGGGGCCAAGTGGAGCCACATGCTGTTCCTGGTGCTGCCGGCGGTTCCCGCGTTCGGTTATCTTCTTCTCAGCAGGGCCCACCGGATGGACCGGTTAGTCATGTTCCTGGACATCTGGCGTGATCCGGAAGGCAAGGGCTATCAGGCGATCCAGTCTCTGTGCACGATCTCCAGCGGCGGCTGGTGGGGTCGTGGGCTTGGTGCCGGCTTCGTCAAGGGGTATCTGCCGGCGGCTCGGACCGACTTCATCTTTGCCGTGATCTGCGAGGAGCTTGGCATCGTCGGGGCCATCGCGGTCATTGGTTTGCTGATTGCCCTGCTATGGAATGGGCGAACCGTCTTTGTGCGGTGCGGCGATCCGTTCGGCCGCCTGTTGGCCTTTGGCATTACGCTGGCGCTGGGTGTCCAGAGCGCGATCAACGTTGCGGTGGTGACGGTTTCGGTGCCGACCAAGGGGATCGCCTTGCCGCTGGTGTCGGCTGGCGGGTCAGGGGCCATCATTCTGGGGGCCCTGGTGGGGATCCTGGCCAGCATTCCTCGTTCGTGTCCTTCCATGCCCGAACTCGAGCAAGAGTAGGCTATGTCACCATCACCCTGGTTTGTTTTTGCCGGCGGAGGCACGGGCGGGCACCTGTTCCCCGCCCTGGCGGTGGTGGATGCTCTGCGGGCTCTGGGCAATCCTGTGGATGTGTCGTTCTTCTGCACCGAACGGCCGATCGATGGTGAACTTCTGGGGGCGGCCGGGATCGATGCTGTGCCGCAGAGTGTGCGGCCGCTGGCGACGCGGCCCTGGCACTGGCCTGGTTTTCTTCTTCACTGGTGGCGATCGGTCGGGTTATGTCGGGACCGGTTTCAGAGGCGGCGGCCGGCGGCGGTGGTGGGTGCTGGCGGTTACGCGTCTGGGCCACCGGTTCATGCCGCCCTGGGACTGGGGGTGCCGACCTTTCTGCTCAACCCGGATGCCGTTCCGGGCCGGGCCAATCAGCATCTGGCCCGGAAGGGCCGTCTGCGGGGGATTTTCGCCCAGTGGGAGGTGACTCGGGGGCATCTTCCCGCCCAGGCTCCGGTTTGCGTCACGGGTTGTCCGGTCCGGCCGATGTTTCGCCCGCAAGTCGAGCCGGACAGGGCCCTGGTGTGGCGGTCATTTGGCCTGGAGCCGGGACTGAAGACGCTGCTGGTGACCGGGGCCTCGCAGGGTGCCCGCACGGTGAATGATGCCGTGCTCCGGGTGATGAGCGGGCTGGAGCTCGCTGGCTGGCAGGTGCTGCATCTGGCGGGTGCGGCCGATGCCGAGCGGGTGGGCCAGGCGTACGGATCGGATGGGGTGTTTGCCGCGGGGCGGCGTGTGCCGGTCAAGGTGTTGCCCTTCACTGACCGCATGGGCGAGGCCATGCTCAGTTGTGATCTGGTCATTTCCCGAGCCGGGGCGTCGACGTTGGCGGAGATCCTTGCGGCCGGCAAGCCGTCCATCCTGATGCCCTATCCGTTTCATCGCGATGAGCACCAGGTGCACAATGCCCGGGTGTTGGTGGATGCGGGTGCTGCGGTTCTAGTGCGCGACGCGAAGGAAGCCGGCGCGAACGCCGAGCGGCTTTCCCCGGTGCTCCGGCCGCTGCTGCGGGACGATGCGAAGCGAGCGCAAATGGGTCGAGCGGCGCGGCTTCTGGATCGCCCGGATTCGGCCGTGTGCATTGCTCGTCAACTGGTTAATCAGCCTCAAGGATTTTGAAACCGACGCCCGATATGATATTCGGCGAGGTATTGGTTTAGAGCGGGTTTCCGGCTCCAGCGATCGTGACTCGGGACGGGAATCGGTCGCATTTTCCCCTTGGAACCTGATCCGCTACTCAGTAGAATGGTGCATCGAATCCGCCGCGGGATTGCGGCGGCGAGAGCTCACCGGATCGTCCAAGTGCGCGCGGGTCATTGGCGCTCCCGCGCACGGCCGGATGAACAGCGGCGGCGGTCGGTTCCCCAAGGTGTCTGACTCACAACGCGAGGGGGGCTTGCCTACGCGGCTCACGTTCGGCAGCGAGGGTATCTGTTCAATCTAGAGGAAGGATGTGGCTATGGCCCAAGGCGCACGGACGCGCCGGTTGTCCGGCCGTGATACATCGACGGTGCCCGCCTATCCGCCGGTCGGTCCGGAACCGAAGGTGGTATTTACTGGCATTCCCAAGAGCCTGGTCGCCGGCATGCGTGTGCACATGGTCGGGATTGGGGGCTGCGGAATGCGCGGAGCGGCCGCAGTGCTCCTTCGTCGAGGTGTTCACGTGTCGGGGTCGGATCGTTCGGTCTCGGCTGAGCTGACCGGTCTGATGGAGAGCGGGGCCTCTGTCCAGATTGGGCAGGCCAAGGAGCATGTGCCCGACGCATGCGACCTGGTTGTCCGGTCGGCCGCGGTTCGCGATGACAACCCGGAGGTGCTCGCCGCTCGCGAGCGCCAGTGCCCGGTCATCAAGTACTCTCAGCTCCTGGGCCTGCTCATGGCTGACCGGATGGGGGTCGCGATCGCCGGCACGCACGGCAAGAGCACGACCACGGCCATGACCGCCTTCGTGCTTCGTCAAGCGGGGCTTGATCCCTCGTTTGTGATTGGGGCCAATGTGGAGCAGTTGGGTGGCGGCTCGGGTGTCGGTGACGGTCGCCACTTCGTGGTCGAGGCCTGTGAGTTCGACCGTTCATATTTGAATCTCAAGCCGCGGATCGCGGCGATCCTCAACGTCGAGGAAGATCATCTCGACTACTACAAGAACCTGGACGAGATCGTGGCCTCGTTTCACGATTTCGCCATGCTGGTACCGGACGACGGGTTGGTGATCGTGAACGGCGGGCATCGGGACGCCCTCAAGGCGGTGGTAGGAATCGCGGCGAAGGTTGAGACCTTTGGCTTCGAGGGGCGGCTGAACTGGAAAGCCGAGATCCTCGGTTCGCAGCGAGGCTGTTTCCAGTTCCGCGTGTTGCGCGACGGTCGTCCGCTCACCGTGGTCCAGCTGGCCATTCCCGGGCAGCACAACGTGGCCAACGCCCTGGCGGTCATGGCCATATGCATTCATGCGGGGGTCGAGCCGGAGACAATTGCCAAGGGTCTGGCCGGCTTTCACGGCGCGTCCCGCCGTCTGACCTGGCGAGGCTGTGTCGATGACGTCAACGTGGTTGACGATTACGCTCACCATCCGACGGAACTGCAGGTGACGATCAAGGCGGCCCGCGAGTATTACAGTCCCCGCAAGCTGTACGTGGTGTTCCAGCCGCATCAGCATTCGCGGACGCGTTTTCTGCTCAACGATTTCGCCCGCAGCTTTGGGGCCGCGGACGTGGTCGTGGTGCCCGACATCTACTTCGTTCGGGACAGCGAGAAGGAGCGTGATCTGATTGACGCCAAGGATCTGGTTGAGCGGATTCGCTCGAATGGTGGAGACGCCCGGTACGAACCGGGCTTCGAGAGGATTGTTGCCCGGCTGTGCGCCGAGGTTCAGAGCGGGGATCTGGTTATCACCATGGGGGCGGGAGACGTGTGGCAGGTGGCGGACGGACTGCTGAAGTGCCTCGCGGCGACGCGGGGACGGAAGTGAGGACAGCGGGACAGACCGATCGGGCCGACTGAAAGCGAACGCCATGGACCACCGTTGGTCGGACATGTCCGAGATCATTGCCGAGCAGGAGCCGCTGGCCCTGCACACGACCTTTGGTCTGGGTGGGCCGGCGCGCTGGCTGGCCGCGCCTCGATCGGTTGAGGAGGCCGGGCGGCTCGTAGATCGCTGTCGCGAAGAGGACATCCGTCTCTACGTACTCGGTTTGGGTGCCAACCTGCTGGTCTGTGACGACGGGGTTGACGGCTTGGTTCTTCGGCTCAACCACCACGCTTTCCGTCAGGTCGAATGGCCGCCGCTGGACGGCTTGCGGGGTTCGAAAGTGGCGGTGACCGCTGGAGCGGGTGCGGACATGCACCGTTTTGTGCTCGAATCGGTTCGGCGGGGTCTGGCGGGGCTGGAAGGGCTGGCGGGCATTCCTGGCACGCTGGGTGGCATCGTTCGGATGAACGCCGGAGGGCGTTGGGGTCAGATCGCGGACGTGGTTCGCGAGGTGACGGTGGTGGACGAGGGGGGGCGAAGCCGGCGGCTGACCTCGGAGGAGGTGGGTTTCAGCTACCGCAGTAGCCGCCTGGGCAAAGCGGTGGTCTGCGAGGTGAAGCTGGAACTGACGATGGATGATCCCGCCCAGGTCCGTCGGCGGTTCATGGACATCTGGTCTCAGAAAAGCCACGTTCAGCCGTTGGGGCAGCCCAGCGCGGGGTGCGTGTTCAAGAATCCGCCGGGCCACAGTGCCGGAAGGCTCATCGAGCAGGCCGGCCTCAAGGGTCATTCGATCGGCGGAGCCCACGTTTCGAACGTACATGCGAATTTCATTGTTGCCCAGGAGGGTGCGACCGCGGGTGACGTGTTTGCCCTGATCGGCCTGATTCAGGGCGAGGTCGCCCGGCGTTTCGCGATCGAACTGGAATTGGAAGTCAAGGTTTGGGGCCGGCGCCGCGCCCGGAGTCTGGAGTCGGTGGCGTAGCTGGACTCTGCAGGTCGAGGCCTGGTTTTTCACAGGAGCGACGCGATGACCCGCCTGGCGGATCAAGCGGCATCACGAATGGCCATGAGCAACGTATCGGCGCGACAGGCCGCCACGAAGCTGCCTCTCCGCGAGCTTGCCGCCCCGCCGCGCTTTCCGGAAGTACCCATCGTTGCCCGGAAGCTGAAGATCACGGTTCTGTCGGGCGGACCCAGCTCGGAGCGGCAGGTCAGTCTGAAGAGTGGGCGGGCCGTGGCCACCGCCCTCCAATCGCTGAGCCACGACGTGACCTTGGCCGACATTGATCCGGACCACCTCGAGGCCCTGGACGTGCCTGTGGACATGGTGTTTATTGCCTTGCATGGCAGTTTTGGCGAGGACGGCCAGCTCCAGCGGATCCTCGATGACCGCGGGATCACCTACTGCGGTTCCGGGGCGGCGTCGTCGCGGCTGGCGATGAACAAGGTAGCCGCCAAGGCCCAGTTCATTCGCGCCGGCGTGCCGACCCCGCGTTTCGACGTGGTCCGTCCGGATCGGGTTGACCGGGTCCTCGGGCACTGGTCCGCCCCGGTGGTGCTCAAGCCGATTGCCGAGGGCAGCAGCGTCGACTGTGAGCTGGTTCGTGACTGCAAGGACCTCCGGGCGGCGCTGGTCCGCCTGGCGGGGCGATACGGTCAGTGTCTGGTCGAGGAGTACGTCCGGGGGCCGGAGCTGACCGTGGGCGTGCTGGGGGACGAAGCTCTGCCGCCGATCCAGATTCGCACCAAGCGGGAGTTATATGATTATCAGGCCAAGTATCTCGACAACGATACCGAGTATCTGTTCGACATCGACTTACCGCCCGACGTGCTCGAGAGCGTTTGCGCCCTGAGCGTCAGGGCTCACCGGTCGCTGGGATGCCGCGATTTCTCCCGCGTGGACTGGATGATAGACGCCCGGACGCACCGGCCCTATGCTCTGGAAGTCAACACCATTCCCGGCTTCACCGACCACTCACTGCTGCCCAAGGCAGCCGCTCGCGCCGGCCTGAGCTTCGCGGGGCTTTGCCAGCGGATTGTCGAATTGACCTGCCGGCGCATGGGAGGGTAGAATCGGATCGCGGTCCGCATGGGAACGCGTGATACCTATGAGCAAGCCAGATCGAGAAAGCAGCAAAACCCGGAAGATCGCTCCCAAGAACGCGGTCGCCTCGCTGGGCAGCAGCCTGCGGCCGCTGCTCCCTTTGCTGGTTATCATCCTTCTGATTGCAGGAGCGGTGTACGGCCTGGAGCAGGTGCGATACCGCGTCCTGGCTCAGCCGGAGTTCCACCCCGTGGTCCGGGTCGAGCTGGCCGATCCCCCTGACTGGCTGGTTCGCGAACAATGGACTCCGCATATTGTTGCCGGATTCCAGCCGGGAGTCAGCCGCCTTGCCGACGACGGGCAACTGGTCGGCAACGTCGCCGAACTGCTGAAGTCGAGCGGATGGGTGCAGAAGGTGCACCGGGTCACGCGAGGGATGGACGGCACCGTTCGGGTGTCGTGCGACTACCGCCGACCCATCGCGATGCTCTGCACCAAGCTCAACGGCAAGGAAGTGTACATCCCCGTAGACCGCGAAGGCTACCGGCTGCCGGAGACGTTCGAGCATCTGGAGCCGGACTCGGGGTGGTCAGGCTGGCTTCGTCTGATTGGCGTGAGGACGCCGGTGCCCAGGGAAAACGCTCAGTTTGAGGGGGAGGACGCCCGGGCCGCGATCCAGTTGGCGACGATGATCTCCGATCGAGGGGGCATTGTGGCGTCCAGAATCAGCGCCATCGACGTGAGCAACCTGCTGCATCCTCGGGATCGGCGGAAGAGCCCCATCGTGCTGTGGCGGGCCGACAGCCTCTATCGCATCCGATGGGGCTCGCCCATCGGGCGGGAGATCGAGGAGCCCACAGCAGAGGAGAAACTCACCAGTATCGCTCTGATGCTCCGCGGCGGCGGTCCCCAGGCCGAAGTCGATGTGAGCACCTACGCCGACGCGGTCATTGTCCCGGCGGCAGGTGCCTCGGCGGCCTCCGCGGGCGTGCAGACCGCTGACCGGGGGCGTCCGCAGGACCGCTAAAGCCCTGCTTGCCAGCCTTGTCTCCATCGTTGTAGAATCAATGCCCCGATGCCCTCGCATCCTGCGTGGCGGCTTGGATTTGCGCCACCGGCAGAGAGTCGTGTTGGACTGGGTGCATGGTTGACCTGCAGATCATGATCGATCGGGTGGTGAGCTGCGTGAGCTTCCTCCGCCAGCTCTGCCTGCCCGGCTGGCACCCCAGCGTGGCCTTGGCCGCCGGCATGGCTATCGTGGCCGGCTTGGTGACCGCCATGTGGGGAGCTCGTCTGCTGCGTGCGTTTTTCGTGTTGGGTTTCATGGTTGCGGGTGCGGCCATTGGCATCTACTGTGCCCGCCGACTCGATATCGAGTTGCTGGTCGGCCTGGTTCTCGGGGCTGGTGTTTTGGGACTTATCGGACATTTCCTGTATCGCTGGTGGGTCGGTGTTGGCACCGGTCTGTGCGCCGCGCTGGTGGTGGTGATGGTTGGGACGCCCTGGATCTGGAGTGAGGTGGAGAGCTTCTCCGATAGTTACTTGAAGCCCGGATCGGGGATTCGGATCGCGGGGGCGGCTGAGGGCGCGGGATCGCCAGGGGAAGAGAGTTCGAGGCAGCCCGCAGTCGCGACCTCGGTGTTCTGGCGGGCTTTTGGTTCGCATCTGTGGGGTCAGAAACACGCCGAACTGCGGCGTCTGGCCGTCCTCGCGGGGACTGCCACCCTTTTGGGATTGGTGCTCGGTCTGATCCTGCCGCGGTTCACGACGGTGATGGGGACATCGGTGATCGGCGTCGGGTTGGCGGTGACGGGCGGAGCCGTGCTGTTGATTCGGAATCAGCGGACCTGGTGGGACGCGATGTTGGCCAAGCCCGGGTGGTTTCTGGGGGTAGTCGGCTTGATGATGCTGCTGGCCTTTGTCTTTCAGATTCGGCATCGTCGGGGTGCCCTCGTTCCGGCGGCCCAGCCGGTGGTGCCCGTCGCGACTGCCTGACATCTCCGAAGCGTGTCTTGCCCTGTCCGGGTGGGCCGGCGCTTGGTTTCTTCAAGGGAGCGAGTTGATGCCTTTGATGGCTTTGTCCGAGTTCCTGGACATGATGGAGAGGATCGATCCGGGACTGGGTGCGCTCCTGATCGGAGCGGGTCTCGTGTTCATGCTGGTTGGCGCACGGGTGTTCAAGGTGCTGCTGGCAATCAGCATCGCAGCGATTGGCTTCCTTGTCTGCTGGAGCGCCCTTCCGTGGGACGTGGTTACTCGAGTCCTGACCGGGGTAGGAGTGGGAGTAGGGCTTGGTTTCGCGGGTGTGTTCCTCGTTCGAGCCGGGGTTGTCCTGTTGGCGGGTGGATGGGCCGGGCTCACCTGCGGCACGCTGGCTGGCACTTTCGGTGCCAACGAGTCTGCCACTTGGGTCGTGGCGGGAGTGGGCTTTGTCCTGGCGGTTTCGCTGGTCTTCGTCTACTACCAGGAGGTGATTGCACTCATCACCAGCCTGGAGGGCACGCTGCTCTTCCTTTCAGGGATGATTGCGCTGCTCAGCCGTTTTCCGTCGTTCTGGCGGGCGATAAGGCCGATCTTCCAGGATGCGCCCTTTTTCGCCGCTTTCGCCGTTCTTGCAGGAACGGTTACGGGCTACTACCTGCAGATCGCCGAACTGCAGAAGAAGAAGCTGGGCACGTCGGGCTGAACCGGAGGCCGGAGGGTGACCCTGAAAAGGCGGATCAGCGCGACTACTGTCTGATGAAGAACAGGCTGATGATCTGGATGATGAACTCGACCAAACTGGTCACGAACTCGGCGAGCGATTGCAGCAGCAGGGTAGGATCCCAGTTCATACCATATCCTCCATCTCACAGACAGTCTGGCCACGGCTCTCTCGGGTGAGTCGGGGCACTCGCTTGGTGTTATATCGGCAGTTGGGCTCCGCCGCCTCAATCGATCACTTGCCTCAAGGCTTGCTCGAATGATGCCAGGGTACGATGCCAGTCGATCGCCTGACCGTGTTCCTGGTTGCAGAGCCTCAGGAGGGCCTCTCGTGCGTCGATGCACTGTTCGCAGACACAGGGGTGATGGCTGGTCTGCCCGTCCTGGAAGTGAATGGGAGAGATGAAGTTCACCAGTTCCTCGCGCATGGTGTCCTGTCCGCAGCCGGGGCAGGGCACGACGAGTCCCTCCGCGAATGCGAGACCCCGGAAGCACCGCTTGGCATTTCCTCGGGTTTGCGGGCAAGCGGCGCCCAGGCACGGACCCAGCCAGCCGTCCGCCCGCCCCTGGCCTGCGCACAACCCAAGACCCCGCCATGTGCTCGGCCCAAACCGGTTGTCCATCACCGCCGCCAGATCGTTCCAGGCCCCTGCCTGGGAATCGCCCTCAAGCAGTTCGCGGAGGAAACGGTTGTCGTAGCTGCAATAGTAGGCGGGGGCGTCGAACAGGTCGTGGTGAACCTCAAAGAACAGCCCCTCGATAACCAGGGCCTGGAAAGCGGGCCCCAGGTTACCGTAGGCCCGGCCGGCCACCGCCTCGGCGGCCTGGAGGATCTCGCTCGCCGGGAGCGGAGAGGGCCAGATGCCGCCAGGGTTCTCCTGGCACGCGGCCAAGGCCGCCTGGATCAGAGCCTGCCTGGCGCTCAGCGGATGGTCCCCCCTCGTCGGGGCGGTCGATTCAGTGCTAACGCGAGGAATCAAGGCTGTCTCCATGGGATCGCCTCCTGGGTCTGCTCCATTTCATTACGCGGAATTCTCCGTCTCAACACCTCACGAAGCCGTCTGGCCGACTCGAGAATGCACCCGGGTGAGAGGGAGGGGCGCATCGGCGATGCGGTCAGCTTCCGAAAGGCAGGCGGGCGGCGTCATCAGGCGGTTCAGCGGCTTCTTCGTCGATGGCGGTTGGTGGTTCGCAAGGCCGGCTGGTTGGCCGGGACGAGGAAGGGGATGGCATGCTGGAGGCGGCCCTGGATCCGGGTGTCGGAGGCCGAACCGGTTCCATCAGGAGCCGCAGTCTGGCCGCTCCGTCCAACTGGAAGTACTCGATTTGGACCTGGTGAGGTCCCTCTGTCAGTTCGATCTCAATCCTCTTCACGGTGACTGCATGCGGTGTCCAATCATCGATGATCCGGCGACCGTCGATCGAGACGCGTACCCCATCGTCGGCGGCGGTCTCAACGAGATGGCGTCCGGCGGGCGTCGCGAGGGTCGCTGTCGCCACCATCCCGAATGATGTCAAAGGGAGGCCGGGAGCCGGCGTGTGCTTGTCCCAGTTGAAGTCGATGATCCTCCGTTGGCACCTGACGACGTCCGGTCCGTTCCGAGCGACGTTCCATCGATTGGTCATTTCCTGCAGGTCGTGGGTGGGGGGCCAGGAGAAGAAGCTGGTTTCCCAATCGGCGGTCACCGGTGATCGGCTGTGCCCCCGGGCCAGAACACGGTTCAGCGCTTCCCGCTGAATCGCCGGTGGCAGCGAGTGGTCGATCCGAATGGCCTCCGCGACTCGTTCCCAGTCGCCCAGTAGATTACGCAGCCCGGTGATCAGCCGGCTGGCGACTTCGATCTGGTCCTGATGCTGGCGTCGAGCCACGAGGACCTGCGGATACGGCACCGTGTCGCGGAAGACGATGAAGCGGTCCTGGCCCGCCGAAACCAGCATTCTGCCGTCGGGGCTGAACGCGGCGCTGGTCACGGTTGTTCGGTGCTCGTGGAAGGTCAAAATGTCATCGCCGGTTTCGGAATCGGACAGTCTGACGGTTCTGTCCGCTCCGGTGGACACGAACCGGTGCCCGTTCGGGCTGAAGGTTGACCAGAGCACCGGACCGTCCAGGATCATGGAGGCCACTGGAACGGGCTGGTTGTGCAGATCCCACAGGCGAAGACAACCGTCGGCACTGGAGGAGACCAGGTGACTGCCATCCGGGCTGAGGGCGATGTTGAGGATCTCAGCCTGGTGTGTGGAAAGCGTGTTGAGGCAAGCCCCCGTTCGGGTGTCCCAGATCCTCACCGTCATGTCGATGCCTGCGGACGCGCCCAGGCGACCGTCCGGGCTCGCGGCGACGGCCATGACCCAACCGTGGTGCCCCTGGCAGACGTGCACGCTGTCTTCGCAGGCGGCGCTGAGGTACTGCCATTCCCAGTCCCGCAAATCAGAAGGGGCCTCTCGGAGTCGACGTTTGCCGCTCCCGATCGCGCCGCCGCGGAGATCCAGCGATGCCAGGGTCATCTCTCGCACATAGACGGCCCGCCGAAGCTGTCCGGCTTGTTTCTGGGTCTGCTGTTCAGCGAGGAGTGCCCGGTCCCGGGACCGGGACGCCAGCACGACGCCGGTGATCGAGCCGCCAAGCCCGAGGAGAAGGGCGAAAAGGACGACGCAGGCCACCTTGTTTCGCCGAATGAACTTCATTGCGTGGTAAGCGAAGCTGGGCGGAGCGGCGAGGGTCGACTCGTTTCGAAGGTAACGTTCGATGTCTGCCGCGAGCTGCTCCGCCGACACGTAGCGGTGACCAGGCTCCCTGCGCATGGCCTTCAGGATGATGTTGTCCAGGTCACCTCTCAGCTGCCTCGCCAGCTGGTCGGGGCTTGCCCCCCTGACGCTGCTGATCGCCTTCGGCGTCAATTCGGTGAGCACGCCTCGCCGTCTGACCAGGACGCGCTTTCCGATGGCGTCACTCGGCCGCATCGGATCCTCGTCCGAACCGATGGCACGCTCGAGCTCCTGTTCTGAGCGATCGCCCGATTCTCGGGGCTGGTGACCGCTGAGCAACTCGTACAGGATGACGCCCAGCGCGTAGACATCGCTGGCCGTGGTGATGATCTCGCCGCGGACTTGCTCGGGGCTGGCGTATTCCAGGGTCATGAAGCGCTGGTCGGCGAGGGTGAGCTCCGGAGATCCTCCGTCTCGATGGGTCAGCTTGGCGATGCCGAAGTCGAGGAGCTTCGGGATGCCTCTGGTCGACACCTGGATGTTGGCCGGCTTGAGGTCTCGGTGCACGAGGGTGTTCTGATGCAGGAAATGCACGGCGGCGCAGACCTGCTGAAACAGTCTGAGGCGCTGAATCGTGGTGAGCCGGTGGTATTCGTCGCAAGCCTGACACGGGCTGAGAAGAGCGGGCATCGGGCCCACAGGTATTCTACCGGCCGAGAGTCATACCGCCAGAGCAGTCCTGCAGGGACGTGCCTGGGGGGCGGGCAGATCGTGATCCGGCCCGCGGCCGCCTAGCTTCTCGCGGCCAGAGCCACGGCCGCATCGAGGTAGTGTTTGAGCGAAGCCCGGACTTCGTTCATCGTGTCGCCGGCGAATTTCTCGAGAAAGGCCCTGGCAATCTCGAAGGCCACGACATTCTCCGCGACGACGCTGGCGGCCGAGACCGCACAGACATCGCTTCGTTCGTAGTCGCTGCGTTCGGATCTGAGGGTGGCGAGATTGACGCTGTCCAGGCCGCGGAGCAGCGTGGCAATGGGTTTCATCGCCCCGCGGACGACGACCGTCTGGCCGTTGGTCATCCCTCCCTCCACGCCGCCGGCATTATTGCTGCGGCGGGTGAAGCCCAGGCAAGGGGTGTTCCGGAAGGCGGGGTCGAAGTCGATTCCGTCGTGGACCTCGCTGCCGGGTCGGGAGGCGACGCCGAACCCCAGGCCGATCTCGGCCCCCTTGAACGCCTGAATCGAGCCCATCGCCTGCAGGAGGCGGCCGTCCAGCTTGTCCTGCCAGCGCATGCAGCTGCCCAGGCCGGGCGGGCAGCCGAAAACGCGGACCTCGACGAGACCGCCGATGGTGTCCTTATCCTCCTTGGCCTTGCGAACGGCGGCGGTCATCGATGCGACGGCCGCCGGGTCTGGGGTATAGAGGTCGTTAGCGTCTCGGGCATCTATGAGCTGGTCCGGGGACAGGTCGGCAGGGACCCGGGCCTCGGCCGGGCCGATTCGAGTGACGAAGCCGATGCAGCGGATGCCGAACGGCTGGAGCACGCTTCGGGCGATGGCTCCGGCGGCCACGCGGGCGGCGGTTTCACGGGCCGATGCCCGCTCCAGCGTCTCGCGGCAGTCGGTGGTGAGCCACTTGAGGCTGCCGGCCAGATCGGCGTGGCCAGGGCGGGGGCGATGGATCTCCGGGGCCTCGTCGATCCGCCAGTCCCGATTGGGGATCTGGATGGCGAGGGGAGAGCCGATGGTCCTGCCTCGCCGCACGCCGGACAGGATGTGGATTTCGTCCTTTTCGATGCGCTGCCGGGCGCCGCGGCCGTAGCCGCCTTGTCGGCGGGCCAGCTCATGGTTGGCCGCGGCGATGTCCAGCTCGACACCGGCGGGCAGCCCCTCAATCAGGGCGATGAGGGCCTGGCCATGGGATTCACCGGCAGTTCGGTACTCGAGTGTGCTCATGGCGTGCATTCTAGTCAGCTCGGCTTCCGCTCGCCATGAACGGTGTTCCATTGGTTCGCCCTCTGGCGGATAGTCATGTGTCTATGGGCGGGGGGCTTGCATCCGGCCGAAGGGATGGTATGATACCGCCGGACAAGTGAAGAGTTGCACGATTGCAGGTTCCCGCAAGGGATGAACAGGGAAGGGTGGTGAGAATCCACCGCGGACCCGCCGCTGTAATCGGATTGAGTCGGCCACGAAGTGCCATTGTTCGCAAAGGAGTGGGCCGGGCCTGATCGCAGGCCGGTGCCCCGCTCTTCGCGAGTGAGAAGGCGTGACTGATGGTGAGGAGCCGTTCGGGTCCTCACGTCCGTAAGCCAGAAGACCTGCCTGTGAGCGTGTTTTGTCTCGTCATGTGCCTCGGGCTGTGGGCACTGGACGATTGACCGGTTTCCCGCCGGCGGCCGACGGCCGCTCATGGAAGCCGGCTCCTTCGGTGGAGAAATCGACCCAGTACTCGCTGACGCGGGCACTGGGTTTCTTTTTTGGCGGCTCGCGGTCAGTCGCCGGAAGGAGTCGGTTCGCATGCGAGGATCCTCTCGTTGCCCCTGGTTGATGCTGGTTGTCCTGTCGGGGTTTCCGCTCGGCGGGCCATGGGCCCGGACCACGGCGGGTGATGTGGTGGGCGGGGTGGCTTTTCTGCCCGAGTACTGGGCCGGGGCCGGGTTGAACGAGGCCGTTCTGGTGGTCGATTTCAAGGCCACGGGCGGGAGGGCTTACACGTTCGGCTACCGCTGGGATGGCCCTGCCACCGGGTATGACATGATCACTGCCGTGGCCGCCGCTGGCGACCTGGACTTCGCCGCCGACTACTGGCCGGGGCTGGGTTACGCCGTCGACAACATCACCTACCGGGCCGAGGCTGGCGATGCGGGTCTGTATTGGGCTTACTGGCTTGGCACAGGCGACGGTGGCCAGATCGCGTGGTCGGAGGCGGCCACCGGGATGTCCGGTCGAACGCTGGCCAGCGGCGATTTCGATGGCTGGTACAACGGCTTTGACAACACCCGCCCGCGGCTGCCGGAGCCGGCCACGGCCCTGTTGCTGGGCGCGGCGTGCGTACTCCTGCGGCTGCGGGCGCGGCGATCGTGACCCGGGGACGGGGTAGAACGTCGGCGATTCCCCTGCCCTCTCGAGGTGGGGTACAGGAGGCAGCGATGACCGGCAGGCAGGTTCATGCGAGCGGGCGGCGGAAGCGGTGTCGGGCCGTTCGGACCGCAGTGTTCACCGCACTGCTGCTTGCGGCGGACGCGAGCCGGGTGGCGGGCGCCGGCGACCGGCCGGAAGACTATGCGGTGGAGGTGGTCGAGTATGTCGAGGGGACGGGCGTCCCCAAGGATTGGCTGGTGGGGATCAGGTTCAATAACCAGGTAGAGGTCGAAAGACCACTTCCACCTCTGAGAAGGCCCACAGTCGACACCACCGGCGATGGCTTCAATACCGGCTCGCCCAGTCAGGCCGTGCCGGTGGTGCCGGTCAATCCGCCTCTGCGGTACTACGAGCTTGTTTCGGTCGGTGAGGGCGGGCGGCTGATCCTCAAGCTGGGGCGGCCGGCCACCGACAACCCCGCGAATCCGTACGGGATCGATTTCATCGTCTTCGGGAATACCTTCGCCGTCATCGGCGGCACGACACCCTGGCGGAATGGCGACCCAAACCTGACGACACTGGGGACGGTGATGCTCTCTCGCGAGCCGGGTAAGGTCTCCGTAAGCAGGACCGGGCCCCCTGAGGCGTACGACTGGCACACGTTCGAAAACGGCCCGTACGCCGACGATTTCGCGCCAACGCTCGGGCGTCGATACGATCCCGCCGCTCCGGACCCTTCGCTGGGAGTGTGGAACCTGTGGTGGGGGCAGCCGACGGATCCGCGCGTGCCGCTCAAGCCCGCCTTAACGGCGACCCGAATCTCCGGGCGAACGGTTGCCCAGGCAGCCCGGTTGTACGGGGTGTCGGCCGGCGGCGTCGGCTTCGACCTGGCGGCGGTCGGGCTCGACTCGGCGCTGTACGTGAAGATCGAGAATCCGATCGGCAGCGGCCTCTCGCCGGATATCGATGCGGTGGCGATCGTGGACGCGGCCGCCGCCCAGGCGGATCCCGATCTGGATGGTGATCTGGACGTGGATGAGGATGACCTTGTGGTGTTCCGGGCCTGCGTGACCGGCGCGGCCATGGGGCCGCCCTCCGCCCCCTGCCGTCAAGCGGACCTGGACGGCGACAGCGACGTGGATCAATCCGACTTCGGCTTGCTGCAGCGCTGCAGGGGCGGGCCGGACGAGCTGGTCTTTCCCGATTGCGTGAGGTGAACGAGGGTAACGGATGATGCTCCTAACTGGCGACAGAACAGAATCGGACCAAGCTGCTCGGCGGCGGGCCATCGGCGGAAGGGGCGGCCTTCAGGCCGATCGGCCAGGTTTCACGCTGATCGAAGTGCTGGTGGTCGTGGCCGTGGTCGCCCTGCTGGTCGCGATTCTCCTGCCCGCGCTGGCCCGAGCCCGCGGGCAGGCCCGAGGGGTGACCTGCCTGAGCAACCTGCGCCAGATGGCCGTGGCCGCCCACACCTACACGCAATCGCACAAGGACCGTTACCCGATCGCCTACGCCTTCTCCATGCACGAATCCACTTTCACCTCGTACGCGTGGGATTTCACCAGCACCAGGGATTGGAGTGGAGGCGGGAGCCGAGTGGTGGCGGGCTTGCTGTGGCAGGGGGGAGCGGACAAGGATGTGCAGCAGTGCCCGTCCTTCCGCGGGACCTCGAATTGGCAGCAGGATCCCCGGACGGGGTACAACTACAATACGAGCTACATCGGGCACGGCACAGCCGAGTCCATCGTCGAACCGGCTCGCGCCGGCGATGTGCGAATGCCGTTTCGCTGCGCCCTGTTTGGTGACGGTGAGTATGCCGATGGGGCCAACAAGTTCATGCGCGCTCCATGGAAGAACCCTGGCGATGACAGCTTCACCGGGCGGTATTCGGGTACGCAGGGTTTCCGGCACGCCGAGCGGACAAACGTCGCCTTCTGCGACGGCCACGCCGAGCCCCGCGCACAGCGGTTCAACGATACCTACGCCGCCGACCAGGCGATGATTGCGCCGGGAACGGGTTTTCTGTCCAAGGACAACGGCGCCTACGGGGGGTGACAGGGTGCGCGGCCCAGGTCCTGGAGTTCGATTCCTGCGACCGCCGGTCTTTGACCGACAGGCGAAAGCGCTCGAGAGAGTCCCATGAAGAAAGAGGATCATCAAGAGGTCCAGCGGATCGTGGCCATGCGGGCCGTGCGGAAGGCCTGCCAGCTCTGCCAGTCGGTTCGTGACACTCTGGTGTCCGCCGAGACGTTAGCCAAGAAGGACAAGTCGCCCGTCACGGTGGCGGATTTCGGAGCCCAGGCGATCCTCATTGGCGAACTGGCCCGGGCGTATCCGGACGTGCTCGTGGTCGGGGAGGAGGATGCCAGCGCACTCCGCGATCCGACTAACGCGGCGATCAAGGATCGCGTCGTCGAGCAGGTGCGGAGGGTAGATTCCTCACTGGACGAACCACGGATCCTCGAGGCCATCGATCGCGGGGCCCATGACGGCGGCTCCGGCGGGCGGTTCTGGACGCTCGACCCGATCGACGGGACCAAGGGTTTCCTTCGCGGAGACCAGTATGCCATCGCCCTGGCGTTGATCGAGGAGGGCCAGGTGACCCTGGGCGTGCTCGGCTGTCCGAACCTGCCCTGGTTGGAGGGTGGCCCGGGGCCGACGACCGGGGAAGGGCAGGCCTGCAGACGGGGCTGTGTGTTCGTCGCCAGCCGGGATCGAGGAGCGTTCCTCTACCCGCTTCAAGGCGGTGAGGGGACTCAGGTTCGCGTGACCGACGTGACCGATCCCGCCCGGGCGTCCTTCTGCGAATCGGTCGAATCCGGCCATTCCTCCCACGGCGACGCCGCCCGGATCGCCACACTGCTGGGCGTCACCGCTCCGCCGTTTCGCATCGACAGCCAATGCAAGTACGCCGCCGTGGCCCGCGGCGACGCGTCCATCTACCTGCGATTGCCGATGTCCGAGGGTTATAGGGAGAAGATCTGGGACCATGCCGCCGGGTGGATTGTGGTTCAGGAGGCGGGCGGCGAAGTGAGCGACGTTCGCGGTCGTCCGCTGGACTTTGCCGCCGGACGGACGTTGAGCAGGAACCAAGGGGTGGTGGCCACGAACGGCCGACTGCACGACCGGGTCATCGCGGCCGTCAGGGAGACGCTCCGGATCTGAGCGGGCTGCGGGCCGAACGCGGCAGGCTGAGGCTACGACGCGGCACCGGCGGTAATAGGTAGGCAAGGGTACTCTGCGTATCGGTTCCAGGTTCGACGGACGACGTCGGCCATCATGTCGATGAAGAGCGGATGATCGTTGACCGTCTGAGCCCGTGTCACGGCCACGCTGATCTCCCGCCCGATTTCGACCATCCGGTGGTCCAGTTCGTAGATGACCTCGACGTGGTCGGTGGTGAAGCCGATGGGAATGAGCACCGCCGCCGACAGGCCGCGCTGCTGTTCGGCGCGCAGGTATTCCGCGACGTCGGGCCCGAGCCAGGGCTCCTCCGGCCGCCCGCTGCGGCTCTGGAAAACCAGCACCCAGTCCTTGCACTCGAGCTGATCGACCACTTGCTGGCAAGAAGTTCTTATTTGGTCAACATAGCGGCATTCATCCGCCATGGCGACGGGGATGCTGTGGGCGGTGAAGAGCAGTCGGGCCCTGGGCTGCATCTGGGGTTCAAGCCGGCGGAACGCGGCACGGACTTGGTCGACGTTGGCACCGATGAACTTCTCGTGGTCATACCAGTCCTCCACGTAGGCCACCTCGACGTCCGGCAGGCCGCGGGCGACGAGTCGGCGTCGGGCGTCGCGAATGTCCTGCTTGTATTGGCCGCAGCTCGGATACGAGTGGTGGGGGGCGGAGATGAAAGCGATGACCCGGCGGGCACCCTCCCGGGCCAGGTCCACGAACATGTCGGACAGATAGGGGTGCCAGTTACGCATGCCCAGGTGAATTGGGACGTCGATCCCGGATTCGTGGAGCTTTTGGCGAAGCCGCCGGGCCTGGCGCTGGATGATCTCGGTCATCGGCGAGACGCCTCCAAAGAGGTTCAGATAGCGCTCGGCGATCTCGTCGATGCGGGCTCGCGGGACGGGCTTGCCACGAACGACGTTCTCCAGGAAAGGGCGAACGTCGCCGGGCCCGTTAGGGCCACCGAAACCGATGATGACTACGGCGTCAAAGGGTGTCCTTGTGGAATCCATGCCTGCAGTCTGCGCCCTTTCGGGTGAACGATCAAGAGGCCAGTCGGTCTTGCTTCGGCCCTGATCTCCAGCCAAAGGGGGGACACGCGGCGGGCTGGCCCGTGCAATGAGTGAATCCGACGGGGAATCGTCTATCGGCGATGAGCGAGGGGAGAAAGGCGGACTATGTCGCGATGAGCACCGCCATGGGGCCTGTCCGGAGACCCTCGGCAAAGCCTGCGTCGAGGAAGCGGAGCGGTATCCACCTGGCGAAACCGCGGCTACGGCACGATGGTCGCCTTGTTGACAACGATATCCGTAACCGGCACATTCTCAAACGTGCTTCCGCTCGGACCTTGTTCGTTGCCGACCGCGACAGCCGCCATCGCGTCAACCACCGTCATATCCGCCACTCGAGCGAAGACGCTGAAGCCGCCGTTCTGGTTGTCCAGGTTGCTGGAGTTGTCAACCAGGTTGAAGAAGAACTGGGACGTGGCGGAGTCCTCGTTGCCGCTGACCTTGGCCATGGCCACAGTGCCGCGCACGTTGCTGCGGCTGTCGCTGAACTCGTTCTCGATCGCCGAGCGCACACCGGTCTGGGCAGTGAGATCCGCCAGGTATCCCCCGCCCTGGACGACGAAACCCTCCATGACCCGGTGCATGATCGTGCCGTTGTAGAACCCGTCATCCACGTACTGCAGGAAGTTCACCGACGTGATGGGCGCGTCGTCCAGCAGAATCTCCATGCGGACGTCGCCCAGGGTCGTCTCAAGCTTGACGTAGGGGGCGGTGACCACAGTGAGTGTCACCGTCGCGGAGTCCGTGGCCCCGTTGCCGTCATCGACGGTCAGCTGGAAGGTCAGATCGCCAGCCGCGTTGGGCACCTCGAAAACGGCTTGAGCGGCGGTAGTGCTGCTGAGGACAACGCTGGTGCCGGCCGTCTGAGTCCAGGAGTAGGTCAGGGTATCCAGATCCGGGTCCGCACTCTCTGATCCGTCGAGCGAGGCACTGATGCCGGGAGCGACATAGCGTGCGTCACCGGCGTCGGCAACCGGGTCGCGATTCTCGCCGCTCGGCGAATCGGCGGAGGTTCCTGCGTAGTCGGAGTAGTTCATGCTCGCGCTGTTCATCGAGACCGGCGTCTTGGGGAGGTAAGTCAGAGAGACGCCGTTTCCGGCCGTCTTGGTGATGGTCGACATCGCGGCGATCGCGTCGGCGACCTCCATCCCCTCAACGACGCGGCCGATGACCGTGTAGTCGACCGGCGAGCCCTTGTAGTCGAGGCTCGAGTTCGTGCCCAGGTTGATGAGCAACTGCGGCGCCCCGGACGCGGCTCCATCCGGGCCGTAGAGTGCAACTCGTCCGCGGAAGTTGGTCAGACCATTGTCGGAGTCATTCATCAGCGGTTGGGCGTCCTGGGCGGCCAGCAGGTGGTTGTATCGGCCGCCAATCAGCCACTTGCCGCCCTTGACCTCACTGAAGACGGCATCGTCGTAATAGCCAGCGTCGAGATACGTCTTGAAGTTCGTGGCCGCCGTGGTCTGCTGGGTGAACAATTCGATGACGATGTTGCCCTTGTTGGTGGCCAAGGTCACCTGGATGCTCTCGGTCGAGGGCCCTGACCCGGAAGGCGTGCTGCACTGCTGGCCGAGGGCAAAGGGGATGAGCACGAGAACAGCGAGATTTCGTCTAAACATGGCAACTCCAACAGTGTCAAGTACTTGACGCGACACGGCCGCTGGCATTATACGCCGGGCACCGTTCGCCACCAACGCGATAGGCCCTGGTTGCCATCGCGTTGGATATGAAAGCGCTATCGGCCATTGAGAGACGCATCGCCAGAGGAAATGGTGCTGATAAACCTTGTGGAGAGAATCAGTTGCCGCACATTGCGTACATAGCACTGGGTTCGAACCTGGGCGATAGACGGTTGTCCGTCACGCAGGCTGTGGCCGCCCTCAGTGCCGACGCCGGGGTGGGGGATGTCGTCTTGTCCTCGCTGTACACCACGGATCCCGTAGGCGGGCCGGCAGGCCAGGGGCCGTACCTTAATGCGGCCGCCAGGCTGGAGACGCTGCTTGGGCCGGAGAGTCTGCTCGAGCTGCTGCTGGAGATCGAGCGGTCGTTGGGTCGTGTCCGCCAGGAGCGGTGGGGCCCGCGAACGATCGACCTGGACTTGTTGCTGTATGACGACCGGATTATCGACCTGCCGGGCTTGACTGTACCCCATCCGAGGATGCACGAACGCCGTTTTGTCCTCGAGCCGCTGGCGGAGATTGCCCGCGACGTTGTGCATCCGATCCTGGGCAAGAGCGTTGCCCGGCTGCTCGAGGAGCGAGTTGAAGCCGATCGGCACCGGGCGTTGATTCACTCCTCGGGTGCGGGGGGCGGGTGAGTCTGGCCTGGGCGCCTGGCTGCGGTCCGGCCGCGCTCCCCCCCCGGTGGATGGTGAGGGCGTGACGGTGATTTGCCGCAAGCTCCACGATCCGGGTCACACCGGTGGGTGTCTCAACATGTAGACGCCGGGTAGATGCTCTGCGGGCTCCCTGATTCCATGGAGGTATCCTCGTGAAACGCACGCGTACGCTTTGTCTCGTCGTGATGATGATGGTGTTTGGGTGCACGACGGGTGTTCGGGTCGTGGGTGCACCTCCCGTGACGAGACAAGCGGGGGAGATGTCCGCGGTCCCGGGCGTTCATTCTCGGCTTGCGAATCTGCATCTTCGCGCGACGCCCACCTCACGACCTGCGGCGCAGTCGGTGCCCGTCGTCCAGCTTCGCGGTGCCGATGCGGCGGCGCTGGGCACGTCGCACGGCCAGCTACTGGGTAAGACCATCGTCCCGCTGTATCGGGCCTATTTCGGTCGGTACTTTTCAAGTTCGGCCGAGCGGGAGGCTTGTCTGAAGGCGGTCGTTGAGTTCAAGCGTTTCATGCTTCCGGAGCATGTGGATGAAATTCGGGCTCTGGCCTCGGCTACGGAGCTGACCTTCGAGGATCTCATGTTGGCCCAGACGTTCCTGGATCTGACCGAGGCGATGGCTTGCTCGACCATCACCCTCCCCGCGGCGGCTTCGCCGGACGGCGTCGCCCGATTCGGCCGGAACCTCGACTTCGCGTCCTTCGACATCGCGGACAAGAACAGCGTGTTGCTTATGTTCCATCCAAAGGACCGTTACGCGTTCGCCTCGGTGATCTGGCCCGGCATGGTCGGCGTTCTTTCCGGAATGAACGAGCATGGCTTGAGCCTGGCCGTCATGGAGGTCCCGCGCCAGCGTCGCGCACCGGCCGGGATGCCCTACGCCATGCTGTACCGCATGCTGCTTGAGCGGTGCAAGACGGTCGACGAGGCCCTGGGCTTGCTGAAGAAGACGCTCCGCCATTCGGCCAGCAATCTCATGCTGATGGACGCCTCGGGTCATCGAGCGGTAGCGGAAATCACCCCTTCCGCCGTTACCGTACGCCGGGCGCCGGACACTGCGGCCTTGATCAGCACCAATCATCATCGCGGCACGGATCTGGACACTGCGGGGCGATGCGATCGCTTCGATGCGCTCCACGACATCGCTCGCCAGGAGTTCGGGCGCATCAGCGAGGCATATCTCGAGCAGTTTCTCGGCTGTGCGGCCGCTTGGGGGAACGCCACCATCCAGTCAATGATCTTCGAACCGGTCAACAGGCTCATGTACGTGGCGGTCGGCGCCGGGGCTCCGACGCGCGGCTACGTGGCCATCGATCTCAAGCCCTGTTTCCGCCAGGGAACGCGTGCTTCCGTTGAAGAGCGATAGTGGCAGCGTGACCCGATGTCGATCGCTCGGCTCATGTCATGATGTGGGAAACCAGGATCCGGCAGCCGATGAGGATCAGGATGATCCCGCCGAGGATGTCGGCGAATCGACTCCAGCGGCCGAGGACCCGGGCCCCAAAGGTCATTCCCACGCAGGTGAGCAGGGCGGTCACGGCTCCGATCACGACCGATGGAAGCCAGATAGAGATTCGCAGGAAGGCCAGACTCAGGCCGACGGCGAAGGCATCGATGCTGGTGGCCACGGAGAGGGAGACCAGCAGCCAGCCTTTGGTCGGATTGGCCTTGTTTCTCGCCTCCTGGTGACGCCAAGCCTCGTAGAGCATCTTCCCGCCGATGGTCCACAACAACGCGGCGGCGATCCAGTGGTCGACGGAGGCAATATGGGCGGCCACGGTCGAGCCAATCCACCATCCCAGGATCGGCATGAGGAACTGGAACAAGCCGAAATGCCAGCCGAGGCGGAAGACCTCGCGCGGTGTTACTCTCCCCAACTGCATGCCGGCCGCGATGGCCACCGCGAAGGCGTCCATCGAGAGTCCGAGGGCAATTCCCAGAATGTTCAACCAGCTCAAGAACGACCTTCCCGAAGGGGTGCTTGCCTATGATCACCTGGCCCCGGCGACTCGCTGGTCGGCCGCAGGTGGTCAGAGACGACGTCGCCCGCGTGCTCCGGCAACACCGGAACGGAGGTATGATAGCAGCGAGTGCTATCAAACACGATGGCGCGTACTGATGGATCGTTGGTCGATTACGGGCTATACTGGCTTCTGCAGATCCAGGAGTGCCGCCCGATGTCGAGTATGATCCAGTGTTACGGGGTGCAGTTTTCGCGAGGGAGGCCGGTCTCGGGTCTGGCCATGGTGGTCCTGTCGTGCTTCCCCCTCGTTGCCCAGGCCCAGCCGATCAAGGGGCTGATCCACAACGAGGATGAGACCGACTTCTTCTGGCGGGTATCCCTTGTCGAGGGCAAGGCGGGCGATGCCGTTGATGAATACGTGGACGTCATGGCTCGGGCCGGCGTCAGGACATTCCTGTGCAACACCAACGCCCGGCGAACGCACTATCGAAGCCGTGTCTGGGATGCCTATTGGGACGGCTATGATCCGAACGGGCCGGACGATCAGCCGTTTCTCGCTCCGATGCCACGCGAGGAGGTGAGCGCGTACCGCAAGGGGGTCAACAACATGCTGGCCGTGCACAAGGAGGGGATCGACTATCCGGCCAGGGTCGTTGCCCGGTGCCGCCACAACGGGATGTCGCCGTGGATCAGCCTGCGGATGAATGACTGTCACAACAATGACATTCCCGACCACCCGTTCCACGGGGTGTTCTGGCGGAAGAACCCGCAGTATCGTAGGCAGGGCGTCTCGGGCTACTTCGCGACCTGCCTGGACTACGCCCGCCAGGAAGTCCGAGACTACTTCCGGTCGCTGATCGTCGAGTCGCTGGACCGCTACGACATTGACGGTCTCGAGTTGGACTTCATGCGCGAGCCGTACCTGTTCAGCGCGGGCAAGGAGGAGGAAGGGGCGAAGATCCTGACTGCATGGATGCGGGAGATCCACAAGCTGACCGTCGAGGCGGCGGGAAGGCGAGGTCATCCCGTGCGGCTGGGCGTTCGCGTCCCGTCCCGGCCAGAGGTGGCCCTGGGGTGGGGGCTGGACGCGGTCACGTGGGCCAGGGAAGGGCTGATTGAGCTTCTGGTCGTGACCCCGCGATGGGCGACGATCGAGTTCGACATGCCGATCCAGCGATGGAGGCAAATGCTGGTCGGTTCGAGGGTCACGCTGGCCGGCGGGCTGGAGGTCCTGTATCGGCCATGCCCGGACGGGCCGGCTGTTCAGGCGACGCCGGAGCAGGCGATTGGTGCGGCCTATTCGGTCCTCTCTCGAGGGGCGGATGCCGTCTATCTCTTCAACTACTTCCAGAAGAGCACCGCGTGGCCCCACCCGACCTACCTGAGCACGCTCAAGGCGATGAACTCGCTCGACACGCTCGGGGGCCTTCCTCGATGCGTCGGAGTGACCTACAGGGACATCACCGGCCCGGGCGAGCACTACCGGCCGCCGCTCCCGGCCACAGGCAGGGAACTCGCGTTCACGATCGAGCTGGGCCCCGTTCGTCCCCAGGAGTGGCCTTGCGAGCTGCTGATCGGCCTCGCCCCCTCACCCGACGCCTCGGTGGCCGTTCCAACCGTCCAGGTGAACGGCCAGGCGTGCGCCGTTCGAGATGACACCACCAGAGACGGTCTTCGTCTGGTTACGTTCAGGGGCCCACCCGCCGCGGTATCCGAAACAGGGTCTTGCGTGATCAAGATCGCCGGCGGCAATTCGGACGCGTTGACCATCCGGCGGATTGAGGCGTCGTGGGTGCAGGCTCGCAATGGAGTGCGTGGAAGGTGAATTCCTGCCGGTAGAAGCCGGCCACGCGATCGAAGGAGGGCTCTGATGCGATCAAGCCAGTGGGGACATCCTGTCCCGTCAAGCAGTACGGGGAAGTAGAAGGCTCGCCCAGGGCGATCCGGCCGCAGAGTTGGACGGGAGGTGCAGCGGTCACCGTTTCGGCGTCACAAGACCTGTGACGGCGATTTCGGTCACGGGCCACTCTCGACGAGCGGACTGACGCCGCTATGATCTGGGCCATGACGGACGACGGCACAGCCATCACGGTGCAGCGAGCGGCCTTCGAGGACGCGCTGACGAACGCCACGGCCTCGTTGGGGCTGGCCATCGATGACGCTCAGCGGGAGAAAATGTGGACCCACTTCCAGTTGGTCGTGGAAACGAACCGCAGATTTAACCTGACCCGGATCTGCGCACCGACGGACGCCGCCGTGAAGCACTACGCCGATTCCCTGGCTCTGCTGGCCGTATCCGGTATCGATCCGGCTCGCCCGTGGCGGGTTCTGGACGTAGGCACCGGGGCGGGGTTTCCAGCCATCCCCCTGGCCATTGTGTGCGATGCCTGGCGACTGACGGCCATCGACGGGACGGGTAAGAAGGCCCGCTTCGTGGTCGACGCGATCGCCGGCCTCGGACTCGCCAATGTGCAGGCTCGCCAGGCTCGGGCGGCCGAACTGGCCAAGGTGGGCGGCGACAGTTTCGATCTGGTCCTGCTCCGTGCGGTGGGTAAGCTCGCCGAGGGGCTCGTCGAGGTTCGCTCGCTCGCCAAGATCGGGGCGGAGGTTGTGTTCTACAAGACGGCGAACATCAGCGATGAAGAGTTGGCCGAAGGTCTGAACGCGGCCGACGCGCTGGGTTTCCGCGCCCTGCCGCTCGCGGACGTCGTGTTGACGTCGGGGAATGGCCCGCTGCATCGACGGTTTGTGCGATACCGGCGGCTCCCCAGCCAGCATTCGAGACGACGGGGGTGGAAAGCGAGATGAGTCGGAAGGGTGTTCTGCAGAACGAAGGGACTCGGCAGTCGACGGCGCGGGTCGCCGACGGCCGAAAACGGACGGCGGGGCTTCTGCTATGAACGACAACAGCCAAATCACTGAACTGTTCGGCGTCCCGAAGGCCATGGTTGCCATGATTCACGTTCAGGCACTGCCGGGTACGCCGCTGGCCCGGTTCCCGGTCTCCCAGATCGTCGAACAAGCCATGGCCGAGGCTCGGTTGCTCTCCCATGCCGGTTTCGACGCGATCATGATCGAGAACATGCACGACCGGCCTTACCTGCGACAGGCGGTCGGGCCGGAGATCGTGGCCGGCATGACCGCCGTGCTGCAGGCCGTGCGCGAAACGGTGAGTCTACCGATCGGCGTGCAAGTGCTGGCGGGCGCGAATCGCGAGGCCCTCGCGGTGGCGATGGCCGGTGGGGCGACGTTCATTCGGGCGGAAAACTTCGTCTTCGCCCACGTGGCCGATGAGGGGTTCATGCCCGAGGCCGACGCGGCCCGGCTGCTGCGGTACCGGCGGGAGATTGGCGCCGAGCACATCCGCGTTTTTGCCGACGTCAAGAAGAAGCACTCCAGCCACGCCATGACCGCGGATGTCGATCTGGCCGAGACCGCTCGTGCGGCGGCATTCTTCGGAGCCGATGGCATCATCGTCACGGGAACCGCCACCGGTCAGGCCGCCTCGCTGGCCGATGTTCGCGAGCTCAGTGCGGTCGTGGGGCTACCGGTTGCCGTGGGTTCAGGACTCACCCCGGACAACCTCGGTGGATACTGGGATTTCGCCGACGTGTTCATCGTCGGCTCGTTCATCAAGCAGGACGGCCAATGGCATCAGCCGCCCGATCCCGATCGTGTCGCAGCGATGATCAGGGCGGCGCAGCGGCTGACCGGCGGGAGAGCGTGCTGAAACACACATGCTGACTGACCAGCCGGGATCCCCGTTAGATGCATCTCTGGCAGGGGCTTGCAGGAGGCGGCCGGCCAACGACGCCGAACACATATACCTCTTAAAGGTGGTCTCGACTGATCCGGATCTCTCGCGGCGGTACGTCGCGGGCAAGTATCGGCCATGCAGCGACGAGGCGGACCATGCGGCCGGAGCTGAAAAAGGACACCTTGGCCGAGAAAGGTGTCCGGGCCCATCGCGGGTGTCATTCCTTACCTCGCTGCGAGGCCATCTTGAGTTCCCGGGCGAGATCGTCAAGCGTGCCCTGTGCCCGGCGCCAGCGGAATAACCACCAGATGCCACCAACGGCCATGAAGCTGATGATCATCGGCCCTATGCCCACGCGCAAGGTCTGGCTGAGACCCGGCCCCGGAGGCGTGATGATCGCGGTGACGTGGGCGGCTTGACAGCGCAGCGGGGTGGGATGCTCGGGTGCCGGCCGCTCCTTCAGCTTCAGGAGTTGCTCGAGTAGCGTCCCGCGCTGCCGCTGGAGCTGCAGGACCCGCGAGCTGCTTTGCCGCTGCGATTCCTGCACTGCCAGCAGGCCGACGATCTCGGCGATTCCGCCGATCATGGCCGTCTCGAGCTCAGACGCCCTCAGCTGGTTCTCCTCGTGCCGAAGACGCAGGCCTCCCAGTTGCTCTTCGTGTTTCGCCCGGAGATCCTGCAATGCGTGCTCGCGCAGTTGCGACTGGATTTCACCGCGCTGGCTGCTGACCCGATCACGCAGGCTGGCAACCATCTTGACCGTGGCCGCCAGCTGGGCGTTTTCGTTCTGCTGGACCAGTCGTGCCGCCGCCTGGGCCTTGTCCATGGCCTCCAGGGCCGGTTGAATCTGCTGGCTGAGATTGCGGTGCAGAATGATCCGTTTGGTGGGCTCGTCTCCCCCTTCCTTGATGGTGGTCAGGGCGACCTGGATCCGGGCACGGGCCTTGTCCCCCTCTTGCAGGAAGTCCTTGGCGGCCATCTCGAGCGCCGCCTGGCACACCGGGGCGTCGAACGCTGGGCCCGCCGCCTCCAGATCCTCCTTCTTGCTCCTCCAGGCATCGGCCAGCTCGCCGGTTGTCGTCGTCCAGGCCTGCAGTGCCTCCCGGATAGTCTGAAGCTGCTTGCGGACGTCCGGGTCGGAATCGGCCGGGACAGCGCCGCCCAGCCCTCCGGCCTTCTCGTCAACCGCGGACTTGGCGATTTCCAGTCGCTCCATACTTGTGTCGAGCAGTTCGCGCAGGAGTTCGGCGAGCCGGCCTTGCCGCTGGTTGAAGGCCGTGGTATCCGCTTCGAGCCGCCGGAGAGCCTGGGCGCCCTCGTGGCTCGGCAGCGTGGCCGGCATCGTCGTCAGGGTGACCTGGTCGGCCGTCGGCGGCGGCTGCTTGAGTTGAACGGCGATCTCCTTGAGTCGGGCGGCGTTTTTTTGTCGCTCGGTCAGGGTCTGCTGGAGCGCGACCAGGAGGTCGGCCACACGGTGGGGTTGCGAAGCAGCCGGCTGGGACGCCGCAGCCAGCTGCCGATCACAATCGTCGATCAGACGACGCAGCCGGGCGTTCTCTGCCGCCACGGCCGGATCGATCGCGGGCCTGCTGGCCAGCTGGGAGTTGACCCGATCCACGATGTCCCGGGCAACACGGTCGACCGCCGCTACACCGGCCGTCGGGTTCTCGGCTTCCAGAGATAGCGTGAAGGTCCCTTGTTTCAGATCAACCTGACTGGTCCATCTTCCATCCGTTCGAGCGTGGTCGCTCGCTCGGGCGATCGCCTGGCATCGCGTCAGCGTATCGGCGTCCTGAGGTGAGCCGATGATCGTGCCGCTGATGCGATAGGCCGGTGCGGCCGCGAGACCCGCCGAGATGAGCAGGATCAGGGTGCTCAGGAGCAGCGTGCCGCCGGCGAAAAAGACCACCATTCGCGGAGTGATATCGGTTCGATCCCCGAGCTTTGCATGACGAGCCATGCCATCAGTCTATAGGTCGCCGGAACCGTGTACAAGCGACGACAATGAAGCGGCGAGACCGCGGGCCAGGCGGCGGTGTAGTCAGGTCAGGGGTCTGAAGAGACCTCGTGGCGCGCGTCCGAGAGGAGGTGCCTCATGGACGGCGAAGCGGTCGCGTCTCGATCAAGCGAGCGGCGAGGCTTGTGGATCTGGTCGGCGGGAGCGGGCATTCTTTCCGGCGGACTGATGGCGGCCTGTGATGAGCCGGTCCACTTCCACCAAGCGGGCCGGGTTGCCTTGGTACCCTGGTTCGCGGCCATGTCACGCGTCACTGCCGGTGCGGCCTGGCTGTACGGCGCGCTGCTGGGTGTGATCTTCTATCGCATCAGCCTCGGCTGGCAGGTCGATCTGGCCGGTCGGAGGGTTTGGCAGCCATGGTCGTGTTCGCCGTTTGGATGGGCCGGTCGTTCCGAGTCGCTCGGTTGCTGGCGGATCGGTTCGATTCAGCGGCGATGTGGTGAGCTCTCGAGCTGCCATTTGTCGGTCAAAAGGTTCTACGCTGCAAGGGGCTGACCCGATACCGGTTCGCCTACGCGGCTTTCCGCTAGTCGCAGTCGCCAGGTGCGTGGTGTGACCGGATGGTGGCGGTGGGGGATCTACGTGTTGTCGCTGTTTGTGGGATGGCTCGAAGAAACGGGCCGCCGCGTGACCCGCACCATCTCGCCCTTGTCCTCCATCACGCTGCCGTCGGGATTGAGCGTTCGTTCGGTCACCCTCATCCGGTCATCGCTGACCCGCTCGGTGATCCGCGTGCTCTTGTGGCCGCTGTGCCATTCCCAGGCGACAGTCTCCTTGCCCTTGTCGCGCGTCCCCTTGCCTTGAGCCACGCACCGCAGGTTGTCGAACAGAAAGCCGATCACCTCGCCGGTTTGCTGGTCGATCGTGTATACCTCGAGTGACTGGTAGCCCGAACGCCGGAATCGCTCGATTTCCTCGTCGGTGGCGTGCATGTGCTTCTTGAGGTAGTCGGGGTTCAACTCGGTGATCTTGGCGTCGCCGCGGCAGATCAGGAATTGACCGCCGAGGGCCAACTCGATGTGGGCCGTGCCGGAGCCTTTTCCACTGTCGGATGTGCCGGCTCCCTCCCAGTCGCCGACCATCCACTTCGTCCAATCGTCCGTTAAGGGGAGAGGCATGAACATGGTTTTTCGAACCTCCGTATCAGTGTCTTTCTTCGAGTCCGTGTCAGGCAGGGCGAGGGCTGCCGCCGCGGTCCACAGCAGTAGTGATCGGCTTTTCATGGGAGCACCAGCGCCTTGCCGCCTTGTTTGAACGCCCTGAAGATGCCCACGGAACAAACCTCTCGTTTTTATCTCACCGTCTCGAAAGCATCCGTCTGGAAACTCTCGCCGCCGCAGTAGATGCACCGTGGGTGCTTCCGGCTGAGCGTTCGCCCGCACCGTTGGCATCGTTGGGTCTGGTGGGCAGTGAGCTTGCCATCCAGACGGCCGTCGCGAAGATCGAGTTCCTTCACCTTATCGACCAGATGGCTGTCCTCGAGTCCGTGCTGGGCCCGAACGAGTTCCCACAGGGCCCGGTTGATCAGCAACAGACGATCGACATCCGCCTCCAGTTGACGAATCCGGATGGATGCATCCGCTGCTCGGTGTCTGGCGCAGGCTGCGTCGGCGGGGGCTTGTGACATCGGCGATTGCTGCGCCCACCACAACATCTCAAACATGGTAGCTCCCTCGGTTGCTATCGATCGCGTCGGACGGCATGATGGGAATCGATCTGATTCCTCCCGCCCATTGTACCCCAGCCGAGGCAGGCCTGCATCCCGCGGAGGCAGTTGGCCGGAGAAGTTGGTACAATGGACCACGGTTGCTGCACGACGTTGCTGTGACGTGGCACGGAGGAAGCTCGGTGTCCGAACCGCCGATACGCCAGCCTGAAGAAGATTACGGCCGCCTGGCGTCGCCCGATCCGATCGTGCCGCGCGGGACGGAGGGGGACGAACTGATCCGGTGGTGGCGGCCAGGGTGGGGTGAACTGGTTCGTTACGTGGGGTACCGATGGGTGTATCTGGTGCCGGCGGTTGTCCTGCTGATCCTCGGATTGGCCAGTCTGTTCTTCACACCCGTGGCGGGTTCACTCGCCTTCCTGGGCGTCAAGATGATCGGGGTGGGCGTCGCGGTGGCCGTTTCCCTGACTGTCTATGTCGTTCGGGTGGCGGTGCAGGCCCGAACCGAGCCCTTCTGCATCTTCTGCGGCTACGACCTGACCGGTTTGCCCGACCACTATCGCTGCCCGGAGTGCGGCCGTCAGTACACCTGGGAACTCATCGCCGAATACCGGCGCGACCCTCAGTCGTTCATCCACCGCTGGAAGGCGCTGCGGAAGCTGCCGGAGTCCTATCCGCCATTCGCGGCCGGCGCGGTCCCACGCCGGCGCCGGGCCAAGGATGGCACGGAGTGATGCCGAGGTGGTGCCGGGCAGCCGCGTCCAGCGAGGGTCAGCCCCTCTCCGGTTCGATCACCACCGCCGTTCCGTAGCAGAGCACTTCCGTGGCACTGAACTTGCTCGCCACCTCGGAAGCGTCAAACCGGAGCCCCACCACGGCGTTGGCCCCCAAGGCGATCGCGTGGTCCACGAGAAGCTCGTAGGCCTGCTGGCGAGCTTGCTCGCACATCTCGGTGTAGGCCCCGATTCGCCCGCCGACGATCGACTTGAGTCCGCCGAGAATGCCCTGCGAGATCGTGGGTGCGCGAACGGTAATGCCGCGCACAACACCCAGGTACCGGCTGATCCGATAGCCTTCAACGCTGAACGTTGTTGTCGTGGGAATCGACATGGCGAATGCTCCTGATACAACTTCACTGGGCCCGCATCACTCCACGGCGATGGGGCCGCCAGAGGTCTTCTATGGCTTGCCTGCCGGTCTGCCGGCCGGTGGCCACGAGGCCCGAAGCTCGTCCTTGTATAGCCCGATCTTCTCCACCGGGATCTGCTTGAATCCCAGCTTGAACGCCGGTGAGTCGTCCTTGAGCCGGAAATCGCCCTTGGCCGGGTCAACAAAGTGCGGGTCCTGGTCCACCAGGTTGTCCTTCACGGTCACGACCTTGTCGGTCAAGCCGTCGAGAAGGTCAAGCCATCGGCCGCCGGTCGAGATGTTGCGAACCACCGCGTTGTACTTGGCCAGGGCGGGTTCATCCTGGTAGAGGGTCAGTAGCTCGGGGTACCGCGTGCTCCAGGGCGGATCCTGGTAGGGCACCTGTTTGAGCCGCTCAACCAGCGTATTGTCGGTCTGGTCAAAGTAATACTTCGCCCAGCCCAGGCCGCGTGAATCGACGTGGACGGCCGGCTTGCAGTCGACGAAAACGTTGTTCTCCACGGTGTTGTTTCGCCCGCCGCCCACGAGGATGCCTCGCCCTCCGCGGTAGCAGATGTTGCCGAACACGGTCGTGCCGCTGGCCCAGTCGTCGAGGTAGATCGACTGCACGCCCACGTTGCCGGAAAACCTGCCGACGTGGTGGAAGTAGTTGTACCGGATGAGATTGCCGCGCCAGGTCCAGTCCCGCCCCATGTAGAACGCGCCGGCATCGTCGGTATCCATGCAGACGGTGTGGATCTCGTTGAGCTCGATGAGGTGTTCGTTGCCACTGAGGCCCAGAGCCATGTGCGGGGCGTCATGGATGAGGTTGTTGGCGATGCGGTTGCCGACGCCCGAGGTGCTGACGGCCGTGCGATAAGTCTTGCTGGTCCGGCTGTAGTCGTAAATGTGATTGTTGACCGCATAGTGCATGCCCGGGGCGAGCGTCTTTCGGTCGCCGCCGTTGAGGGTGATGCCCCCGTCGCCGGTGTCGTGGATGTCGCAGCCGACCACGCCGTTCTCCGTGCCGCCGGAGATGGTCACCGCCTGGCCGCCCAGGTTCCGCAGCGTGCAGCCGGCAACGAGGTTGCACGAGCCATCCTTCACGGTGATGGCCGTGCCCCGGCTGAACTCCAGGCGCAGGCCGCGGATGGTGATGTAAGAAACACTGCTCAGGGTGACGATGCGCTCGGTGACGGATACGAACGCCTTCGCCGAGTCGATCGCCGCCGGCGGCCAGAAGTAGAGGATGCCCGCACCGCGGTCGAGGTACCATTCGCCGGGCGAGTCGAGTTCGGCCAGCAGATTCAGTGCACAGTAGCGCTGGCCCGTGCGGTAGCCGTAGTGATGGTAGGGGGGCACGGTCGAGATGATGCGCTTCTCGGTGTCGATCGAATCCACCTTCTCGTAAGCGTCGGCCCAGTCCCAGAACCAGTAGCCCAGCAGCCTGATGTCCGGTTCCCCCTTCCAGCGACTCGGGCGGTCGCCCTCGTAGGTGAACTTGCCGATCTTGTCGCCTTTGTGGCCGTGAATCTGCGTGGGCTCACCGCCGACCACGTTGACGATCCGCACGAAACCCTCGTTCGGCCAGCGGGCCAGGGTCATGGGCTTGTCCTGGAAGAACAGCTCGAACCGCTGGCCCGCTTTCACCACTTCACCGAAGTCGCTGACACCCAGGGCTTTCACGTCCGCCTGGTAGACCTGGTCCTTGGCCGCCGGGTCGAGCCGGGCAAGAACGGCTCCGTCCGTGACTCTCCTGAAGCCGGTCACCTCGCGCCCGCCGATCAGTCGAGCCTGTTCGCTCTGCCAGGCGCGGTAGGTGATTGGCGCGTCCTTGCTGCCGCTGTCGACCGCGGTGAGCTCGAACGGCCGGGAGAGAGCATGCACCCCGCCCCGCAGAAACACGTTGACCGGCCCCGCTGGCAACGTGTTGTCCTTCTTCAGGCGGCGGATCTCATCGCGGGCTCGTTCCAGTGTGGCGTACGGGCCGTCCCGGCCGTCACCGGTCGGAGCGGCCAGCCTGCCGCTCCAGCCGTCGTTGCCGCCCGTGGCGACGAACAGGTCGAAACCGAGAACCGGGGATGTCGACAGCATCATGACCAGGGTGAGCAAGGAGGGTCGCATCGCAGGGCTCCTTCAAGGGTAGACACGTGCTCACCGGTTTAATCGGGTTTTCACTGCCATGCAAGGGGTGCCGGGTGCTCGCCAGGGTGATCGAGTAGAATCGGGGTCCAGCCGCACGAGACGGGGCGGTTGCCCAGGAGACCTGAGAATGCCATCGGATACTGCCGAGTGCCAGGAGAAACGTGGACGCGTTGTCGAGTACCTCGACAGTCATTGCCTGGACGCCGTCGTCCTCACGCGGCGGTGCAATTTCGCCTGGTTCACGGGGGGAGGTCTGAACCATGTGGGCACGGGCGGGGAAGTGGGCGCAGCCTCGCTGGTGATCAGTCGTCCGAAGCGGACGGTGTGTGTGACCAGCTGGATCGAAGAGCGGCGGGTTCTCGACGAGGAGCTGAGCGTACTCGGATTCGCGGTTCATGCCTGCCCTTGGCACGATCCGGAGTCGGCAGCACGTTTGTGGCGAGTTGTGCTGGGTGACCTGCGGGCGGCATGCGACGTGCGAGTAGCCGGCTTGCCGGAGACCGTTGCCCTCCTCGGAGGTGATTTCGATTGCCTCCGCTGGTCGCTGACGGATGGGGAAACGGCGAGGATCCACGCCTTGGCTCGGGAGACGGCCGCGTGCCTGGAGGAGACTTGTCGGCGGGCTCGTCGCGGCATGACCGAGCACCAACTGGCCGGCAGACTGGCCGGTTCGCTGCTCGAGCGGGGGATCCGGGTGCCAACCCTCCTGGCCGCGGCCGACGACCGCGCTGCCCGCTATCGGCATCCGATTCCGACGACCGCCAGGTTCGACCGGTACGGCTTGGTCGCCGTCGGGGCCGAACGCGGGGGCCTCATCGTCTCGTGCACCCGGTTGTTCTCGTTCGGGCCCATCGATGAGGATCTGCGCCGCCGTCACGAATCGGTGTGTCGGGTGGATGCGGCCATGATCGGAGCTACCCGCCCATGCAGCACGCTCGGAGAGGTCTTCGCGGTCGCCCAGCGGATGTACGCGGAGACGGGATTCCCGGACGAGTGGCGGCGGCATCATCAAGGCGGCTCGACCGGCTACCTTCCTCGCGAGGTCAAGGCCGTTCCGGGCGATACCACTCCCGTGTTGTCTGGCCAGGCCTTCGCCTGGAATCCCTCCATCGCCGGAACCAAGAGCGAGGACACGATCCTCACCGACCTGCTGGAGAGCGAGATCCTGACCGCCACCGGAGCATGGCCGACCACGTCGTATCCCGGCGGAGGAAAGACGTATCCACGCTGCGATATCATGGAACTCTGAAGAGCGGCAGGGGTCTCGGCTGGAAGAGAATCCACCAGGTGCGGCTCGGCGGGTTGCGTCTGTCCGGCCCGCCGAGAGCTGTGCCAGTCGGAGGCGTCTGCTTCCGGCGCAGCTGGGCGCCGCCCCCCCGAAGGTCGCCCGGTCCGGTGCCCGACCGTGATCCCTACGCCTGCATCGCGGTTGCGTTGGGCGCAGTGGCCGCGGCGGCTGCCGGCGAAGTCGGGCGCTGACCGCGGCCGTGCCGGGCGGCGTAGACAAGGGCGGCTCGGGCCAAACCGTGAAACATCGGCTGCGGTCGGAGTGGACGGCTCTGCATCTCCGGGTGAGCCTGGGTCCCGAAGAAGAACAGGTGCTTGCTGGTCGGCAGCTCGAGGATCTGCATGATCGGGTAGTCCGGGGCCTTGCCGGAGAAGATCATGCCGCCCTTCTCCAGTCGCTCGATGTACTGGGGATCGACCTCATAGCGGTGGCGGAAACGCAGCCTCGTCTCGGGAGCATTGTTGAACAGCTCGGCGGCCAGTGTGCCGGGTTTGATGAGCACGTCGCGCCCGCCCAGGCGCATGTTGCCTCCAAGGCCCTCTATCTGCTTCTGTTCGGGCAGGATGTCAATGACCGGGTGAGGCGTGTCGGGGTCGATCTCGGTGCTGTTGGCGTCGGTCAGACCACAGACATTGCGTGCGAACTCGATCACGGCCATCTGGAATCCGTAGCAGATGCCCAGGTAGGGGATGCCGCTTTCCCGGGCCCACTTGATGCAGGCGATCTTGCCTTCCGTGCCGCGCACGCCGAAGCCGCCGGGAACGATGATGCCATCCACCTCGGCCAGGGCCTTGGCCGCAGTGGCGTCGGTGATGTCGGTACTGTCGATCCACACGACCTGGATTCGGGCTTCGACGGCCGCGCCGGCGTGTTCCAGAGCGTGCAGAATGCTCGCGTAGCTGTCGCGCACCGATGTGTACTTGCCGATCATTCCGATGCGGATCTCGCGGGTGGGCGTGCGCAGCCGCTGAATGAAGCCGGTCCAGGCCTCCCGGGCCCGGGTCTCGTTTTCCGGATGAACCCGGTCGCGGATGCCGAGAATGTCGATCACCGCGTCGTCCATCCCGGCGCCGCGGAGCATATCCGGGATCACGTAGATGCTGTCGCAGTCATGCATCGAGAACAACCGATCGATGGGCACGTTGCTGTACAGGGCAAGCTTCTCCATGACCTTGCGGGACGCGGGCTCGGACGCCCGGCAGGCGATGATGTGCGGCTGAATCCCCACCGCCAGCAGGCCGCGGATGCCGAGCTGGGCCGCCTTGGACTTCTGTTCGCCAAGCTTGGGGGGCGAGATGATGTAGGTCAGAGCCACGAAGGCGCAGGAGTTGGCCCCTTCCTCGAAGGCCATTTCGCGGGCGGCCTCGATGTAGTAGGCGTTCTCGACGTCGCCCACCGTTCCGCCGATCTCGACGAACACGACATCGGCATCAGACGCTACGGCCAGCTCCCGAAGCTTGATCTTCACCTCGCCGGTGACGTGGGGAATCATCTGCACGTCGCGCCCCAGGTAGCTGCCGCGCCGCTCCTTCTCCAGTACGCGGGTGAAAATCTGACCGCTGGTGGCAAAATTCACGCGGCTCAGGTCCTGGTCGAGCATTCGCTCGTAAGTCCCCAGGTCCATGTCGGTCTCCATGCCGTCGTCCAGGACGTAGACCTCGCCGTGGCGGTAGGGATTCAGCGTGCCGGAGTCGACGTTCAGGTAGCCTTCAAGCTTGATCGGGGCCACGGTGAGCCCCTTGTTCTTGAGGCATTTGGCCAGCGAACTGGAGAAGATGCCCTTGCCCAGACCGCTCATGACCGTGCCGAAAACGAACACGTACTTCGTCTTGCCCGGCTTGTAGCCGGCGGGCATCGGAGCGTAAAACTCGGTCTCGTCTGACGCATAACTCAACGATGCCAGTAGCTTCTCGGAATTCATGTCTTACCTCTGTTGAGTTGGTTGGTGATGCTCAGTGTGCCGGAGGCCGGCCGCCCGGTTCCGATATCGTTCGACGAACGCCGCATATTGTTCGGGCGTGTCGATCCCGGTACTGGATCGCTCCACGACCGCCACCACGATCTTCCGACCCATCTGCAGCACGCGAAGTTGCTCGAGCTGTTCGACTCGCTCAAGCTCGCTCGGCGGCGTGCGGGTCAGTTCTTGCAGAAAAGCCGGGCGAAACGCGTAGATGCCCAGGTGCAACAGCCAGCGACCGGGATGGTCCACCTCGCCCTTGGTATCACGTGGGTAAGGGATCAGGCTGCGGCTGAAGTAGATTGCGTTCGAAGCCCTGTCCAGGATGACTTTCACGCAGGCGGGATTCAGCACGTCGGAAACTCGCCGGAATCGGCACGCCAGCGTGCCCATGGGGGTGTCCGGGCGAGCGGCCATGAGATCAACCAAGGCGTCGATCGCCTCCGGCTCCATCTCCGGTTCATCACCCTGGACGTTCACAATCAGATCAACCGCCAGGCCGGCGGCGGCCTCGGCCACCCGGTCGGTTCCGCTGGGGTGATCCGCCCGGGTCATGACCACCTCGCCGCCGAACGCCCGAACCGCGCCGGCAATCCGGCTGTCGTCAGTGGCGACCAGTACTCGATCGAGCCGGCGAGCCCTCGACACCGCCTCATAAACGTGCTGAATCAGCGGCTTGCCTGTCTCCGAGGCGAGAGGTTTCCCGGGAAAACGTGTGGAGGCGTAACGAGCAGGAATGACTGCGGCAGCCAACAAACGGCAACCCACCCGCGTCGGAGGGCCAACGGTTGATCAGCGGACAACGGCGAACTGTAACCGCGCCCCTCGCCATTGTCAAAGGGCGGTCTCCCCCTTTTGCTCTGCACCATGACAGGACCACGGTGCTCGCCTTGTATCCCGGTCTCGCCCTGCATAGCATAAGCCCCGGCCTGTGAAATCCTGAGCACTGTTCCCGCGAGGTGCGCATGTCGGCGAAATACCCCATCTTCGTCAAGCGAGATCTGGACGGCTTCTTCGGCTTGGCCATCGATAATCTTGTGCAAATGCTCCTGATCGTCGGGTTGTGCGGCGCTTACTGCGGCATGAATGGCGAGGACGCCCGCTTCATCACCCGGCACATCATGCCCGGAGTGGCCGTCTCGCTGATCATCGGCAACCTGTTCTACGCCCTGCAGGCACACTGGGTCGCCAAACGCGAGGGGCGCTCGGACGTCACCGCCTTGCCCTACGGGATCAACACCCCCTCCTTGCTGGTCTACGTGTTCTTCGTCATGATGCCGACGTACAACAAGACCCACAGCGCCGCCGCCGCTTGGCAGATGGGGCTGATCGCCTGCCTGGGCAGCGGGATCATCGAGTTCGCAGGCGCGTTTGTGGCCGAACGCCTCCGCCGAAATACGCCTCGGGCCGCGCTGCTCAGCACGCTGGCCGGAATCGCCATCACCTTCATTTCAATGACCTTCGCCCTGCAGATATGGCAGCGGCCGCTCGTGGCCATGGTGCCCATGGCCGTCGTGCTCCTGGTGTACTTCTCACACGCCCGCTTCCCGCTGGGCCTCCCCGGAGGCTTCGTCGCCATCCTCCTCGGAACCGCCTTGGCCTGGGGGCTACCCCTCCTCGGCGTGACCACCGACGTGCCGATGAGCCACAGCGCCATCCAGCAGGCATGGGCCGAACGCCGACTCTACCTGCCTATCTGGTCGGGACCGGCCCTATGGGAAGTCCTGCGGCAGGACTGGAGCCAAGTCATTCCACTGCTGTCCGTCATCATCCCGATGGGACTGTTCAACGTCTTGGGCAGCCTCCAGAACATCGAGTCGGCCGAGGCGGGCGGGGATGTGTTCACCACCGGACCGTCGCTGGCCGTCAACGGGATCGGGACCATCGCGGCCGCATTGTTCGGAAGTTGTTTCCCAACAACAATTTACATCGGACACCCGGGCTGGAAGGCCCTCGGGGCCCGAGCGGGGTACTCCACGCTGAACGGCCTGTTCGCGACCACCATCTGCCTGACCGGGACGGTGGCCCTGATCAGCAAAGTCGTGCCCATCGAGGCGGGCATCGCCATCGTCTTGTGGATCGGAATCGTGATCACCGCCCAGGCTTTCCAGACTTCGCCGGTTAGGCATGCACCGGCCGCCGCCATCGGGCTGTTCCCGGCTATCGCCGCCTGGGGGCTCACCATCGTGGCTGGGGCGTTTCTCGAGGCGAATCGCAATCCGATCGACGCCTCCCTCCGATTCGTGCCCGCCCACCAGTTCCCAGCGCCCCAGGCCTCTACCCCTCCATCGCTTCTCCAGGCGGCGACCACCAGCCAGTCCGCCACGCGCCCACGCGAGCCGTCCCGGTTCGTGGCCACCACCATGCAGGACCTCCTGACCTCCAGGCATCCCCAGTATGGACGCAGCACCCAGGTCAACGGCTTCTGGTTGCAGGGCATGGTGCTCCTGGAACGCGGCTACATCTTCACCTGCATGATCGTGGCGGCCATCTGCGCGTTCCTCATCGATCGGCGGTTCTTCAACGCCGCCGGTTGGGCCGTGGCCGGAGCGGTGCTGACCTTCGCCGGCCTGATGCACGCCTATCAGCTCAAGGATAACGTGGTGGACTACCTGCCGATTTTCGCATCCCCCGCCGAGGGCGCCCTTTCCAACCGGGCATTCCACGTGGCCGTCGGCTACCTGCTGCTTGCGGCCGTCTTCGCCGCGATGGGCTACCTGCATCGCCGGAACGGGGAGCCCCAGGGCAACACCGTGGACGATGCCCGCCTTCCCGAGACGGATGTCGAGCCACCCGTGGGCAGCTGAAGAAACGGCCCGCCTGTCATCCGCCGCTGCGCCCCTCACCTTCGGCAAGAGGTGCCGGCGCAAATGACGTCGCGCCGTCCGGCTCCCATCGTGCTGCCGTTTCAGCTTCGAGGGCGGAAGCGGATTGTCACGGAAGGTCGAAACCGAACTCCTGTGCCCAGTAGCGGCGGCCAAAGGGATCGACATAATAACCGATGCCGACGTACACGTAGTCCGGATCAACCATGTTGAGATGGTGGGTGGGGCTGTCTTTCCATGCCTGCATGGCCTGAAGCACAGTGACTTGCCCCGCGGCGAGGTTCTCACCCACGTACTTGTGGCAGAAGCCCGCCCGCACCGCCCGGGCGCCGGGGTCTTCACCGTCTGGATTGACGTGGGCGAAGAAGTTGCGCTCGAAAAGATCCTGCACCTGGCCGTCGGCCGCCGCCTCGAGGTTCTTGGAGTATATAAGAGGTTTCAGGCCGAGCCCGGCGCGATATTGGTTCAGTTCCGCAAAGAGCTCGGCGTGAGTGGCGGTGCGAGCCTGCCCATTATTCACACAGGCCGGAAGCGGAGTGTCGCCGGCCACCTGGGTCGTGTTCTGCACCGGACCAACCAGGTCCCCGTTCGTCAGGGCGTCCAGGCCCGGGAACAGACTCACCGGGCCGCCACAGCCGAGAAGCCCGCTGGCCACCGCCAGGCCGAGCACCGCAGCCAGGCGATGTCGCTCGCTGACCGCCCGATAAACGCCGGCTCGCCGTTGAATCATGGTTGGCTTCGTGATCATGGTTATTCTTCAATGCTATGTCCGTGGGCTGGAAAAGTAAATGGACACTACTTGGCCCGGGTAGGTGCTGCCGCTGCTTTCGCGGAGTCCACTTCGACGTCCGAGGGTTGTGCGTTCCGGTAGAGTGCAAATGCCAGCTTATCGTTCTTGTCAACCTGGAGAAGCTGGGCAAGAACGGGATAGGACTGCGCCCTCTGGTTGGAGTAGTACAGCACGTAGCCAAGCATGAAAAGACGGTCCGGATCTCGAGGAGACACCTCCAGGGCCTTACGCAGAGCCTGCAGGTGGTCGTCGAAATCCGCACCATCGCTGTAATCGCCCCGGATGTCGTATGCAAGGTACGCGATCCGCGGTTGGAGCTCGAATGCCCTGCGAATGAAGCGGCCAGCTTCTCGATAGCGCCCGAGCGCAAAAAGGGCGTGGCCGGCGCACAGCCGGGCGGCAGGATCGCCCTGATCGAGTTCGGCGGCCAACTGGTAGGCATCCGCGGCCCGGCGGAAGTCGCCTTTGCGGAAGAACTGCAAACCACTCGACACATTCAGGCTCGCGTGAGCGGCCACAGACTCGGCCCGCTCCTCACCCGACCGGTCGAACTTGCCCTTGTCATATCCCTGCATGAAGCCGAAGCGATAGACGTCCCCCTCCTCGTAACCGTACCCGGGGTAGGGGCCGTAGCCCCGGTAGCCGCCGCCGTCGTAGCCGTACATCCCGTAGCCGTAGCGGGAGGGCTGCCCCCCGAAGTAGCGGTAGGTGGCCCACTCGCGGTCGTTGGTCGACAACCGGCGACCGCTGTGATAGCGGGCCGACGTTCCAACGGAGAGGTCCGTCACCTGAGGCGAAGTAGATCGGGCATTGGCATCACCGCCCCTGCGCTGCCCCTTCGCGGCCGGCGCGGTGCTCGGCCGCCCCGTGGACGACCCGGCATCGGATCGCACCGCTGACCGGGATGCGGATTGGGCAGGCGTCGCGTTCAAGCCTTGGCCGGCGCTATCACGCGGGATGACATACAGCTCGCGCAGGGCCGCACCGACAACGCCGCTTTCCAGGCTCGCCGGACGGGTCGTGGTTGCCTGAGGGAAGGTCACCGCTGGAGCTGGTTGGCCCGACGGCGGGGCGTTTGTGCCGACGCGGCCATCCTCCGCCGCGACGGTCGGTGATCCGGCGCGGACCAGAAAAGCGACCACGACTGCCATGGCTGCACCTGAGAAATCGCGCTTCAACATGGCACGCCTCCAGTTCATCGGCGCTCGAATCACACGGCGTACCCTATTATCTGCTAACCGCACGTCGCTGACAAGTTGCGTGCCCAGGCGGCTGATTCACCCTTGGACGTGAGCAGATCCCTCGAACACACTCCACTACCGCCCGCCGCCGCAACGCCCTCGCCGGAAAATCGGCTTCGATGCTGCCTCCTCCAGCACCTCGTTCAGGGTCGTATCCGCTGCCCGTCCGACAACCGGCTGAGTCCCTCGACCACGATGGTCTGTCCGGCGGTGAGGCCTTCGACAATCTCGAGTTGTCCCCCCATGCGTCGGCCGATGGTCACGATGGTCCTCTTTGCCCGACCCTCGCTGACCACGAATACGATGCCCTTCCCACCGGTCTCCTCGGGGATGCAGGCCGACAGGGGAATCCAGGGGGTCGGCGTGCCTTGGGTTGCCGGGGCGCCTTGGTTGGCGGCTGCGGCTTGGCTGCTCGGAGCCGGGTCCCCCGTTCCAGGCTGGGGCAGAAACACGACCTTGGCCGAACCCTCGACCCGAAGGATGGATGGATCGGGGTCCTCGATCCGGATCTTCACCTGTACCGTGGCCTTGCTGTAGTTCGCGCCCGGGTCGATCCAGAGCACCCGGCCGCCGAACTCGCGGTTCTTGTAAGCCTCGGGGGTGATCCTGCAGGGCATGTCCTTGTGGATCCGGTTGATGTCCAACTCACTGACGTCGACTTCGACTCGCAGCTTGGTCATGTCGGCGATCAGCGCGAATTGGGCGTTGGCGTTGGCTCCTCGGCCGCCTTCGGCGGCGACGAAATCGCCGACCTCGACATTACGTTCCAGAATCACACCGGCAATCGGGGCGACCACCTCGCAGTCGTCGAGCTGCTTCTGGGCGTAGTCGAGAGCCGCCTGCTCCATGGCCACCGCCCCCTCCGCGTCCAGCAGGGCGCGCTTGGCCTCGGCGTATTCGATTCGCGGAGCGGTGTCCTGGTTGAACAGACCATTCATCCGCTCATAGTTAAACTTCTGGTACGTCAGATTGGCCTTCGCTCGCTCCAGGCGGGCGGCGGCCTGGTCGCGCATCGCCTTGGGATTCACGTCCTCCAACCGGGCCAGCACCTGGCCCTTCTTCACGTTGTCGCCCTGCTCGAAGTAGAGACCGACGATCTGGCCGGAGACCTTGGTCGCCACCTGTACCTTGTGGTCGGAGACGATTCTGCCCGTCGCGGTCAGCACGGGGCGCGGACCGATACTCCGCTGAGCCTCCACCTGGAGCGTCCGGACCTCGATCGCCTCACCTGCCGTGAATCGCGCGATCACCGGTTCAAGACGGTCCCGCCAGTGGTAGCCGCTGGCCCCGAGGCCGCCGAGCACGACCAGCAGAAAGAACCACCGGAGCCCCCGCCGTCGCCGCGGCCTCCCGTAGCTGGCCGCGGATGCAGGTCGCTGCTCCTTCGGAATTCGCAGGCTCTGCAGCTGATTCCGGATTTCGCGGGGTGCCTGGCTCATGGTGTGTTCGGCGGGTCCCAACCTATGCCTTGCGCAGTGCCTCGATCACGCCGGTGCGGGCGGCGCGAACGGCCGGAGCCATCGCTCCGACAATGCCTACTATGGTAGCCACGATCAGGGCCGCCGCCAACGTCTGCGGGGTGATCTGAAGCTCGTAGGCCAGGACCGTCCAGGTGGTCTCGGAGAGGAAATCCTGACGAGCACCATACGCCTGGCGAACCATCAGGCTGAGGCTCAGCCCGAAAACGCATGCCCCGGCGCAGATCAGCAGCGACTCGATCACGAACGCGGTCATGATCGATGCCCGCGAGAAGCCAATGGTCCGCAGCATCGCAATCTCGCGCCGCCGACCGTCGACCGCCGCGTACATGGTGTTTGCCACCGCGAAGACGGCGCCGATCGCCATGATCCCGACGAGCACGCAGGTCAGGATGATGATGTCCCGCGTCTTGGACGCCAGTTCCTTGTAGTAGTCGATCTCCCGCTTGGCTTCGAGAGCGACGGCCGGGCCGTTGATGTAGGCGATGGCGTCCGGCGCCGCTTGAGGACTGGTGAGCCGGAGAACAACGCTGGAGCAGATTTGTTCCTGGTAGAGGTCCGCGAGCGTGGTCCTGGGTGCCCAGATTTCGCTTTCGAAGGCACTGCCACCCGCCTCGAACACGCCAACCACCTGGCACAGCCGGTTTCCCAGCCGTCCCAGAGCAATCTGGTTGCCAAGCTCGAGATTGACGTAGCGGTCGCGGGCCGCCTTGCCCACGATGACCTCCAGACCTCCCTTCTCGCAGCGGCGGCCTTGGCCCGGAATGATCCGCACCTGCTCATGCACGACGAAGGCGGTCTCCTCGACCCCGCGAACGGCCACGTTGGCCATCGCCCCCCCCGGCCCCTTGCGCGGCAGCGAGGTCTGCACGTACAACTCATGGCTGATCAGCAGACGGCCCTCCGCGTCACTGGCCAGGTGGGGGGCCTGTACCAGGCGGGAGGCATCCTCCAGGTCGATGATACTGGTACTCTCCGAGGTCGCGCCCGGCCGGAGAACGAGCAGGTTCTCCGGCGAGCCGCTGGCCGTCAGCGATGCCTGGATCCCTACGGCGAACGACAGCAGGACCGACAGCACGCAAACCACCACCGCCACGATGGTGAACGTCAGACCGGTGCTGAACTTCCGCACGAACAGATTGCGCCAGTTGTAGGCCAGCGGAAGAGCCACAATCTCGCCTCACGCCTGCCATCCCGGATCGAGACGCTACTTCAGCACCTTGAGCCGGATGTTGCGGAACTCGACCGGGTCGCCATGGCCCATGAAGCCGATGTGGCCCTGCGTGCGCCGCATCCCGGGATGGGCCTGCTCGTCCAGGGGCTTCTCCACCTTGCTGAGGTCCGCGTCCAGGATCAGGGTGCCGTTGACGCTGACCTGGATCTTCGAGCCCTTGACCAGTACTTCTTGATAGTTCCATTGACCGGGGGGCCGGAGGTAGCCGCGGTGGGCGGGCACGACACCGTAAACCGAGCCGTGCACCTGCCAGGGCTGAAGACCCTTGTACTTCTCGTGGCCGTCATCCAGGATCTGCAGTTCCATGCCGACGAAGGCCGGGTTGCCTTCAAGCGGCGAGCGGATCGCCAGCCCGTTGTTGCCGCCCGGGGGCAGCTTGAACTCGAAGCGGATGGCGAAATCGCTGTATTCCTCCTTGGTCAGCAGCGTGCCGCCTCCGCCGGCCTTGCAGCTGAGTACGCCCTCCTTGACCACGTACTCGCCGGTCGCACCCGTCCAACCGTTCAGGTCCTTGCCGTTGAAGATGGTCTTGAAGCCCTTGTCGTCCAGACCGCCCAGGAATCGGTCGGCTTCCTCCGCCGGAATCTCACGGATGAAAACGTTCGCGAAACGCATCTCGCCGCCGTGAGTCTGCAACTGGATCGGCCCGCGCGGCGGCAGCGGCCGGGAGCGATCCCAGTAGTTCTCCATCACCGCGTTCTTGACCACCAGCTGGTCGTTGAAGTACACCGTCACCCGGTGGCCGATCATGAGAATCCGGAAACGGTTCCACTGGCCAACCGGCTTGTCCGCCTTGACCAGCGGAAACTTGCCCTCCGGCTTCTCATTGTTCCACAGCGATCCCGAACCCTTGTCCGCCCCGAGCGGCCAGACCTCCTTGTTGGTCGGATCCCAGATCTGGACCTGCGGCGAACCGCGGAGGTAGATGCCGCTGTCGGCGTTGGGCACCATCATGTTCCAGTCCACCAGCAGCTCGATATCCCCGTAGTCCTGCTCCGTGGTCAGGTAAACGCCGTGGCCGTCGTTGATGATCTGCCCCGCCTCAACCCGCCAGTGCTTGCCCATGTCATCGTTGGCCGCCGCCTGCTTCTCCCGGCGCTCCTCGCCGCTCCACTTGGCCATGTCGTAGGGGTTGGTGTGCCCCAGCCCCCGCCAGCCGGCCAGGTTCTTCCCGTTGAACAGGGGGGTGAATCCCTTCGGCGGCTCGTTGGCCGGCTTGGGCACCTCAACCGCCAGTCCCGTGGAAACCGGTATGGCCAGCGACAGCAGCAGGGCAACAGTCAATCGTGTCATGAGTCCATTCTCCATGTCTGGAACGCGGATCCGACCGGGCTTCCCGGAACCTCACCCCTGGGTGGGTATCCCGGAAAAGCCCATCCTACCCGCTGGCCGACGCCGCGCCCACACCGCCCGCCCCTGCCACCCGGGCGACCGGTTCACTCCAGGTTCCGCAGGGCCGCCACCACGTGCATGCGCAACGCCTGCCACGAAGGCCACAACCCGGCGATCAAACCGATGCCCAGGGCAATCAGCATGGCATAACCGCAAACCAGCGGGTGGATCCGAATCTCCAGGATGATCGGCACGGTGAAGTTGCGCAGCGGCGTGTGAGTGAAGGCGATGTACGGCCCCGCCGCCCCGACCAGCCCGCCCAATCCACACAACAGCAGGCTCTCCGACTGGACCAGGGCAAACAGGAATCCACTGCTGAAACCCAGTGACTTCAGGGTGGCCAGCTCGTTCAGCCGGTCGCGGAAATTCATGCTCATCGTGTTGGCCGCCGCCATGATCGCTACGAAGACCGTGACCGCCGCCAGAATGGTCAGGTTACGCGGCAGATCGAACTGCTGGGTGATGAACTCGTTCATGAAGGCCTTCTCGTCCTGGGTCTTGGTCTCGTCCGGCGTGCGGGCGAACAGGTCGTCAATCGCCGCACGATAACGGTTCACATCCGCTTGGGTCGCACACTTGACAAAGTAGAAGTTCACCATCTCCCCTCCGTAGCCGGCCTTCTTCAGTTCCTCCACCACGTAATCCCTGCGGAACCAGAGGGTGATCGGATCCTCGGCCAGGGGAGCAGTGGAGATGACGTGGAACTCCATCAGGGTGTAGGGAGGCACGGACGCGCGGATGGTGATCCGATCACCCGTCTGCCAGCCGAACTGCCGGGCGGTGGCCGAGCCTACGATGATCGCCTGCCGATCCCGGTTCCACGCTTCGATCTCCTCCGGCGTGAGCCGGTACTCCGGGAAGGTGGCTACGAACGTGTCCGCGTCAGCCCCCATCGTCGACAGCGGCCGGGGATCGTCGGATACCTTCCCGCCAATCCAGTTCATGCCGCAAACGGACACAATGCCGCGGCGGTCCGGGTCCAGCGACTCGATCTTGGCCCGATGGCCGGCCGGCAGAGGATTCACCAGCGAGGTCTTGTGAGTGATCGCCAGGCGAAGCTGCTTGGCCGAGTTGTCCAGAAAACGATTGATCCCGTCAATCACCGCCGTGGACAGGACGTAGATCATGATCGGCAACGCGACCGCTGCGCAGGTCAACAGCGTTCGCAGTACGTTGCGGGTCAGGTTGCGGTAGAGATAGATGAAGCGGAGCATGATCCCGGTGTTCCGTCCAAAGCATCAGCCAGCCGGTCAGTATACAGCCGCAGGCGCCAAGGTCACGCCTCCCGCAGGGCCGACACCATGCCGATCCGCGACGCCCGGAAGGCCGGGACAATGGCCCCGATCGCACCGACCACCGCCACCGACAGCAGGGCGGCCACCACCGTGCCCGGGACCATGCGGATGACGAACGCCATCGAGCTGAACGTGCTCGCCCCAGAAACGTCCTTCAGCCCGCCGGCCACGCCCAGCCAGGCCGCACAGGCCACACACCCCAGCCCGCCGCCGAGCAGCGACAACAGGACGGCCTCCACCACGAAGCCGATCAGGATCTGCCCGCGCGAGAACCCGATCGTCCGAAGCATCGCGATTTCCTGCGTCCGCCCGGCCACAGACGCAAACAGGGTGTTGGCCACCGAGAGAATCGCCGCGACACACATGATCGCCACGAGAACGTAGGCGATGGCCAGATAGATCCGCACGAACCGGGCTTGAGCCTCCCAGTAGACGGGCTCCGTCCGACCGGAAAGGCCGATCGCCGGACCCTCGATCTGGGCGATCGCGGCTTTCGGGTCGGCCGACGCCGATAGCCGCAGGTTCACCGATGAGTACATGGTCCGGTTGTAGGCGTTCATCATCGCCGGAAGATAGCCCCAGATCTCGCTTTCCATCGGGCCGCCATCGGCCGAGAAATGAGCGACGATCCGGTAGTCGGCGCTTCCCCCGTAGCCCAGCTTGATCGTCTGCCCGACCTCCAGACCCGCGAACTGCCGTGCCGCCCCGGCACCCACGACCACCTCCGGCTCCGCGGTCGAGAACATCGGACCCAGCAGCCTGACGTTGCGGTGAACCTTCAGCGCGTCCTCGGTCACCCCGCGAACGGCCACGTTCGCCGAGGTCCTGCCGCCGTCCCGGATACGCGGAACCAGCACCTGCACCACCATCTCCGGGCTGAGAATCGCGTGCCCCGTCGAATCGTGCTCCACCCCCTCGAGCTGGCTGAGCCTGCTGACCTCCTCCACCACGATGGCACTGTTGCTCTCCGCGGTGGCCCCACGCTTCAGCACGATCAGCTTCCGCCCGTCACTGGCCATCGCCAGCGAGCCGCGCAGGGCGGCCGCGAAGTTCAGCATCCAGCAGAACACGGCCACGACCACAGCAACGACCAGAAGGGTCAACAGCGTCGTGCTTCGCCGCACGAACAGGTTTCGCCAGTGGTAGGAGAGAGGCAGCGACATGGCAAATGTCCAGCGTCCCGCAGTCGGCGCCCGGCATCGGACGGCCCATTCCCGGCGTTCCTCGCTCCGGCCGCCAGAGGCCGGCAGCTCTGTCAGGCGACCCTCCTCAACGCATCGACCGTCTTCAGACGCATGGCCTGGTAGGCCGGCCACAGCCCGGCAACCGCCCCGACCACCAGCGCGATACCCAGAGAGCCCATCGCCGCCAGCGACGACGGCTTCAGCGAGCCTACCGAGCTGAGGTTCCGAGTCCACTCGGGGCCGGCCGCCAGAAATGCCATCGTCGGAGCGATCCCCGCAACGGACCCGATCACTGCCAACAGCAGACTCTCCGCCAGCACAACGAAGAACACCCGTCGAGCCTGGAACCCGATCGCCTTGAACACCGCCAGCTCGCGGACCCGCTCGCGGAAACTCATCATCATCGTGTTGCCCCCGACCAGAGAGATGATCAGCACGACCACCACGGCCATCGCCTCCATCAACGCGGGGATATCGCCCGCCGCCTGGATGAAACCCGCCAGGAAGGCGTTCTCGTCCTCGGACCGCGTTTCATTCGGACTGTTGGCAAACTCCAGGTCGATCTCCCGTTGGAGCGACCGAAGAGCCTCCGCCGAGGAACACTTGACCCAGAAGATGTTCACCTCCGATTCGCGGCTCCCCACGGCCTTCAAGGCTTCGTCCAGATAGTCAAGACGGAAATAGAAAAAGTTGGTGTTCGCAGGGTCGGTCAGGAGCTTGATGATCTTGAACTCCAGGGCCAGGTACGGCGGCGTGGTGCTCTCCGCGACGATGCGGTCGCCGAGCTTCCAGCCGTACTTGGCGGCCGTCGCCTGGCCGACGAGAGCCGCGCGCCGCTCGCGCCGCCACGCGTCGATCTCCGTCGGGGTCATGCCGATGGTGCTGTAGGTCGTCGGGAACGTGTCGGCGTCGCCCGCCATGGCATGGAGCATGTCCTGCGTGTTCGGGGCCCGGCCTCCGAACCAACGCATGCCGCAGATCGCAGTGATGCGCTGCCCGCCCGGATCAAGGGCTTGAATCTTGCTCCGCATCCCCGCAGGTAGCATGTTGGAGATGGAGGTCTTGTGGTGCACCGCCAGGCGCAGCTGCCGCTGGTTTTCCCGGGCCAGCTCCTCCATGGCCACCAGCAGGGAAATCGCCGCCGTGAACACCGCCATCGGCAGGGCGAACGCTGCCGCGGTCAGGCTGGAACGTAACGGGTTTCGCTTGAGGTTCTGCATGAGCACGTAGGTGAGCGTCACCGTGTGGTCTCCGTCACCCGTCTGTCGGGCCGTGGTCGCCTCGAGGCTGCCGGCCCGCGGAGGACCACGTCACCCGCCCCAGGGTGAGACGGATCCCGCCTGGCTGACATCCCGCTCCAGAACACCTTTCTCCAGGTGCAGCGTGTGCCGGGCGTGGGAGGCCGCCCGCGGATCGTGCGTGACTATGAGAATCGTCTTGCCGAACTCGGTGTTCAGTAGGTTCAGCAGGTTGAGGATGTCTTCCGACGTCGTGGCGTCGAGGTCGCCGGTGGGCTCATCGGCCAGGATGACGTCCGGATCGGTGACGATCGCCCGGGCAATGGCAACACGCTGCTCCTGTCCACCGGAAAGCTGGTTCGGTCGGTGGTCCATCCGGTCGCCGAGGCCCACCACGTTCAACGCGGTGGCAACCCGCTCGCGACGGTCGCGGGCCGGCATCCTGAACAGCAGCAGGGGAAGCTCGACATTCTGGGCCGCGGTCAGGACCGGTACCAAGTGGTACATCTGGAAGATGAAGCCGACATGCCGGCTCCGCCACTGGGTCAGTTCGCGCTCCGTCATCCGCTCGAGGTGGGCATCGCCCACCCGCACACTGCCTGCGGTCACCTGATCGAGACCGCCAATCAGATGGAGTAGCGTGGACTTGCCCGATCCGCTCGGGCCCATCAGGGCCACGAAGTCGCCCGCCAAGATGTCCAGCTCCAGTCCGTCAAGCACAGGGATTTCGAGCTGGTCCTTGTAGTAGACCTTGCGCACGTCGCGGAGTTCGATGTCCGCACTGCTCATGAAGAGGCTCTTAGGCCGGTGCGATCTGCACGTACTTCTTTATGCTGGTGAGGTCCTTCAGCACGTCGAGCGAGGCAAAAATGCGATAGGTGGCCCCGGGGTCGGTCGAGACGGCCGGCACCCGGCTGGGTCGGTCCTTCCACATCCGCCCCCCGCGGCGATGTTCGCCGACCGGCCGCGCTTTCCTGGCCCGGGCCGCTTTCTTGCGGGCCACCTTGTCCATCTGCAGCAGCCGAGCCAGGGTCTTCATCGCCCCGGCCGCCCTCGGCTGACGGGTGACGGTCACGTTGATCCACTGTCCCGGTCGAATATCGATGGCCATGGCACACTCCGTACGACGGTCTTCTCGATCCGTATCCTTGTTCTCGACAAACAGTCCGGCACCGGCATCCGCCCGGCGACACCCTTCGGGTACACCGCCGTCCCACCGGTCGGCCAAGGTGCGAGCCATGAAGTTTAGCTGATCTCGTCCCCCGTTTCCAGTCCCACTCCCCGGCCACCTCCCGCCGGGGTCCGTGAGAGTTGTGCCGGCCGGGGTCTGGCTCCCTTTTTTTTGCCCTGAGGCTGATGTCGCCGACAAGAGCACCTCAACCCGCGACCGGAACACCCCGAGTGGAGGACATCCCGGGCAATGAGGTGCCTGACCCCCTCTCTTGGGCCCCGACCCCCTCCCGCCCCAGCCCGCCATCCCTGCCCCTCCATCCGGGTCAGAAGGGGGCCGACTCGTCGCCCGGCGGGCCGCTTGGCTCGTACCTCCCCGCGGGAATGTACGCCGGCTCCGGACCGGCGCTGAGCGGCCGGAACCGGGCCAGTTCAGGGCTGAACTGAACCTTGACCGTGTCCGTCGGACCGTTACGCTGCTTGGCGACGATCACCTCCGCCTGGCCCCGGACCTCGTCCGGCGGAATCTCGCCCTTGGTGCGGTAGTAGTACTCCTCGCGATGCAGCAGAATGACCACATCGGCATCCTGCTCGATCGCCCCGGACTCACGCAGGTCGCTCAGGGCCGGCCGGTTGCCGGTCCGCCCCTCCGGGTTGCGGTTGAGCTGGGCCATGACCACCACCGGGATGTTCAACTCGCGGGCCAGAGCCTTGAGCCCCCGGCTGATGTCGGCTACCTCGACCTGGCGGCTTTCAACCCGCCCCGGACTGCGCATCAGCTGCAGGTAGTCGATGAAGATGATCTGAATCTTGTGCCGCTGATACAACCGGCGGGTCTTGGCCCGCAGCTCCAACACGCTCATGCCCGGCGTGTCGTCCACGAACATGGGCATGTTGGCCAGAACCTCGCTGGCCGCCTGAAGCTTGCTGATGTCGGCCTCCGAAACCATGTTCCGACGCAGATGCTGGGCGTTGACCTCGGCCCGCATGCACAACAGCCGCTGGGCGATGGCCAGCTTGCTCATCTCCATCGAGAAGAAGCCGACCGGGATGTTCTCGTTCGCCGCGATGTGCTCGGCCATGCTCAGACCAAAGGCCGTCTTGCCCATGCTGGGCCGGGCGGCCACGATGATCATCTCGCCACGCTGCAGACCGCTGAGCAGGTCGTCCAATTCCAGAAAACCCGATGGCACGCCGGTGATGTAGTGCCCGTCGCTGGATTCGAGCTGGCGGAAAATCTGCCCCAGGTACTCGCCAAGCTGCTCGGCCTGGACGCTGATCCGCTTGTCGGTGACCTCGAACAGGACCTTCTCCGCTGTGTCAAGGATCTCCTTGGCGTCCTCACGGGCGTCATACGCGGTGTCGCGGATCCGTTCCGCCGCGCCGATCAGGCCGCGAAGCATGGCCTTGTCCCGGACGATACCCGCGTAGTTCCCCGCGTGCAGGTAGTTGGGGACCGACTCCGCCAGCTGGACCAGGTAATCCACCCCCCCGACTTCGTTCAGCCGCCCGATCCGGATCAGCTCGTCGCGCACCGTGACCAGATCAACCGGCTTACCCTCTTCATAGAGGTACATGAGGGCCTTGAAGATCTCCCGGTGGTCCGGCCGGTAGAAGTACTCCGCCTCGTTGCGGTGAATCAGTCCGGTGACGTCGCCGATCACCTCGCGGTCCAGCATCATCGACCCAAGCAGGGCCATCTCCGCCTCGATGTCCTGAGGCGGAACACGGGTCAGCCCCCCCTGGGACGGGGGCGGCTCAGAGGTCGGTTTCGAGGGCGTCAACATTGGATCCGTAGTCAAACCCGCGGTCACGACCGCGGCCACGCTCGCGGCTCTCCTCAGCCTTCGGAGCGGCCTCCTTCGGCTTGGCTTCCTCTTCCAGGTCCCCGGCACTGGTCTCGCGGACCACCCAGACCTTTACCTCCACGGTCAGATCATTCGCGAAAACCACCGGAACGGTCACTGTGTCCAGCTGCCGGATCGGCTCCGCCAGGTGAACCTGCTTGGCCTCCACGTCGTGACCCTCGTCACGCAGGGCCGCCGCGATCTCCCGCGGGCCGACCGAGCCATAGAGCCGACCTTCCAGGTTGCACGCCGCGGCAATCGTCACCTCGACGTTACGCAGCTTCTCGGCCTGCTGCTCGAGGGCGGCGCGGCGGAACTTCCGCTCCTGCTCGGCCAGCTTCTTGTCTTCCTCGATCGCCTTCATGTTCGCCTTGGTCGGCTCAAGCCCCAGATGGTGCGGGATCAGGTAGTTCCGGGCGTATCCTTCCTTGACCTCGACCACGTCGCCGGCCAAGCCCACATTCGGAATATCACGTCGCAGCAACAGCTTCATCACGTCACCTCGCGGATCCGCTATCCGTCAACCTCAAGTCTACATCACATTCCGCCCGGCTCACCTCAGGTTCACGCCGCCGGACGCAAATCACCTGTCATTCCTTCAATCGGGCCACCGTTAGCCGTTGTCAGAACGGAACATCCGGGTCTTCCGGCGGCAAGTCGTCCATCTGCGGCGGCGGGCCCTCCTCGTGCTGAGCCGCAGCCTGAGCCGCCGGCGCCGAACGAGACTGCCCACCGCTCGCTCGTCCACCACCACCACCCTGGCCACCGCCGCCAAGGAAGGTGAAGTTCTCCACCATCACGTCCAACTTGCTGCGGTTCTGACCCTCCTTGTTCGTCCACTGCCGATAACGCAGATGGCCTTCGATTAGAATCGGGTTGCCCTTCTTCATGTACTGATTGATGACCTCGGCCTGCCGACCGTAGGCCACCACGTCCACGTAACACACTTCATCCTTGGAGTTGCCGTCGCGATCACGCCACTTGCGGTTGATCGCCATCCCCATTTCACACACCGAAACGTTGCTCGGCGTGTAAGACAACTGCGGGTCACGCGTCAGGTTGCCCGCCAGAATCACCCGGTTGAAGCTGGCCATTGGGTCTCACTCCTTGGCATCGGTACCGTCCAGATCGGCGATGGCGCTCACCACTTCCTCACGCCCGACGGCGTCGGGGCTCGCCCCTTCCCGCCGCTGACCATCGCGCGGCACCACCTCCACGCGAGCCGGGCCGGCCAGGGCTTCCTTCATGGCCGCCTCGGTGACATGGTCGGCACGAAGGACCATGCACCGAATGATCGCTTCCGAGAGCTGGGCGTCACGCTCCAGGCCACCAATCTTGCCGGCCTCAGCCCTGAAATAGGCCAGCACGTACATGGCCCGCTTGTGACCACCGATCTCGTAAGCCAATCGGCGCTCGTCCCACTTGCCGCTGACGATCACTTCCGCGCCCGCCCGGCCCATGAGCCGATCCAGCTCCGCCTTGGCTTGTTCCCACTCGGCCGTGACGGCCGGGTCGAACAGAAACATCCCTTCGTAGGTTTTCAAGGTCGCATACCTCCGCAAATACCGCCGGCGAGCCAACTACTCGCCTGATGGCTCCTCAGTCCGATTGAACCGATTCATCGCCGCTTCCAAGCCCTCGGCCAGGAAGCACTCCACCGCATCCGCAGCCCGGCACACCGCCGGACCCACCACCGCCTCCTCCTCGGCATCGAACGGGCTGAGCACATGGTCCACCATCCGCTCACCACTCACTTCCTCGATTCCGATCCGCAGCCGGGCGACCGCGTCCGTACCCAACTCCCGGATCACGTCCGCCAGACCGTTGTGCCCGCCCGCCGAGCCGCCCGCCCGAATCCGGATCCGACCCAGCGGCAGGGCCATGTCGTCCAGCACCACCAGCAGATCCACCGGCTCGACCTTGTGGAACGCCGCCGCCTCCCGAACCGAGCCGCCGCTGCGATTCATGTACGTGCCCGGCTTCAGCAGCAACACCCGCTGATCGCGGATCCGACCCAGCCCCGCCGTCCCCTGGAACTGCCGCCGGCCAACGTTCAACTGCCACCGCCGGGCCAATTCGTCGATCACGCGAAACCCGACATTGTGCCGGGTGCTCTCGTATTGCCGCCCCGGATTCCCAAGGCCCACCACGAGCTTCATTTCTTCTCAGCGGCTTCCTCTTCCGTCGGCTTGGCCTTCGCCGTGATGATCTCCGGCTCCTTGGGCTCCTCACCCTCGACCGGCGCCACCACCACTTCTTCGGCCACCTTGGCACGAACCGCACACAGGATCGCGTCCGGCGGCGTGATCGCCTTCACGCCTTCCGGCAACTGAAGATCCTTCACGTGCAGGTAACCTCCCAACTTCAGGTCCGCGACGTTGACCCGGATCGACTCCGGAATCTGCGTCACCACCGCCTCCACCTCGACGTCCACCATGTTCTCCTGGAAGACACCGCCCTCGAGCGTGCCCGCCGGCGTGCCCCGATACTCGAGCGGAACCGATACCTTCACCCGCTCGTTCAGATCCACGCGCATGAAATCGACGTGCGTGGGCGTCGTGCCTACACAGTCAAACTGCATCGCCTTGACCAGCACGGCGGAACGAGAGCCACCTACCTCCAGCTCGAGAACGTGGGCGCCATGCTCCATGATGATCTCGAACTCGCGGCGCGGCACGGCCACACTCTCCGGAGCCAGACCATGCCCGTAGACCACACCCGGCAGCTTGTTCTGACGCCGAAGACGCGACGCCTCGCGCGAGCCGCCGGCCTTACGCGTTTCGCCCTGCAGTTTTGCAATTTCCATCGCTACATTACTCCGATTGACTCACTCACCTGAGCGACCCCGGACCGCCTTCGTCCCTGGACGGCTCCGCGAACCTCACCCGGTCATCGCTCCGCCTTCTTGAACATCGCACTTACCGACTGATCGAGGTGGATCCGCCGGATCGCCTCTCCAAACACATTCGCCACCGACAACACGTGCATCTGCGGCAGACGATCCGCAACCCCCGGCCGCAGCGGAATCGTGTTCGTGGTCACAATCCAGTCCAGCCGGGCGGCCACCAGCCGGTCCACCGCCGGGCCGGCCAGCACCGGGTGCGTCGCCGTCAGCATGAACCGCTCCGCCCCATGATCACGCAAGATGCGAATCGCCTCCGTGGCCGTCCCACCCGTGGTGATCATGTCGTCAAACATCAGAATCGTCCTGCCCTCCACGTCACCAATCACCCGGGCGGCCACCGTCGTGTCGCCCGAAACCCGCCGCTTGTCAATCACCGCAATCTGCCCGCCAATCCACTCCACATAGGCCGTCGCCCGCTTCAGATTGCCCACATCCGGCGAACAGACCACAAAGTCCTCCAGCCCGGTCGACTGAATGTGCCGGGCAATGACCGGCAGGGCGGCCAGATGATCCACCGGCAGGTCGAAAAAGCCCTGAAGCTGCTCCGCATGAAGGTCCATCGCCAGAACCCGATGAGCCCCCGCCTGGGCAATCAGGTTCGAGACCAGCTTGGCCGTGATCGGGGTGCGACCCTCCGCCTTCCGATCCTGGCGGGCATAACCAAAGTACGGGATCACCGCGGTGATCCGCCGAGCCGAGGCCCGCCGAAGGCAGTCAATGAAGATCAGCAGCTCCATCAGGTTCTCGTTGACCGGCGGACAGGTCGACTGAACCACAAAACAGTCGCGGCCGCGAACGTCCTCCTCCAGCTTGATGATCGTCTCACCATCGGGAAACCGGTCAATCTTGACCGTGCCCAGCTTCACCCCGACCACCGCCGCGATCTCCTTCGCCAGGCCGGGATTCGACGACCCGCCAAACACCTTCAGCCCGGTGTCGGCATCCGATTTCAGAAAGTCCGGACCGTACGCGGTCATTGCTTGGTGACCTCCCCGAGGTTGCTCTCGCGGACCACCGAACCGTGGTTGATCTGCAGACCCTGCGGCACCTCCAGCGGAGCCACCAGGATGGACCCGTTGCCGATGTAGGTGTCGCTCCCCACCACCGCCTCGTGGATCTGACGGCCATCAAAATTGGCGAAAATCGTGCCCGCGCCCACGTTCACCCGCTCGCCGATATGGGCGTCGCCGATGTAGCTCAGATGCCGGACCCGAGTGCCAGTACCCAGCTTCGAGTTCTTCAGCTCGGTAAACACGGCGACCACCACGTCATCCTCCATCGTGGTGCCGTCACGCAGATAGGCGAACGGACCAATCACACACCGCGACCCGATCTTCACCCGCCCGTGAATGTAGCTGAAAGGGTAGATGACCGTGTCCTGCCCAATCTGGGCCCGGATGTCAATCCAGGTGTTCGCCGGATCCACAATCGTCACCCCGTTCTGCATGAGCTGGGCCTGGATCCGGTTCTGCATGATCCGGCCAACCTCGGCCAGCTGCGCCCGGCTGTTGACGCCCATGGCCTCCTCAGCCTTGACCGCTGTGATCGCGATCGCCCGGTGACCCTTCTGAACCAGGATGTGCAGGGCGTCCGTGATGTAGTACTCGCCCTTGACATTGTTCGGCTCAATCTGATCCAGAGCGTCAAAGAACAAGGCCTTGTCAAAACAGTAGTAGCTCGGGTTGATCTCCTTGATCTGCTTCTGCTCCGGTGTACAGTCCGACTCCTCGACAATGCCCTGCAGGTTGCCGTACTCGTCGCGAACGATGCGGCCATAGCCGGTCGCATCCTCCAGAACCGCCGTCGCCAGCGTGACCGCCGAGTTCTGCTTGCGGTGCGTGCCGGTCAGCAACTGCAGCGTCTCGGCTCGCACCAGCGGCATGTCCCCGGCGATCACCACCACGTTGCCCTCAAAGTCGGCCAACGCCTCCCGGCACATCATCGCCGCATGACCGGTACCCTTCTGCTCCGTCTGGGCGACAAAGGTCAAGCCGGCCTCCTTGCCGAACGCCTCAACCACTTGCTCACGCTGGTAACCAACCACCACGATCAGCCGCTGAATGTCCGCCGCCCGGCAGGCGTCAAGAACGTAAGAGAGCATCGGACGACCGCAAACCTCATGCAGAACCTTGGGCAAATTCGTGACCATGCGCGTCGACTTCCCCGCCGCAAGAATGATGGCTGCCGTCGGTTTGTTGGGCATCGATGTCTCCTCACCTCACCAGCCCGCAGCGCGGCGGGCGATCGTCTCTCCCGGAGCCGCCAGTTGCTCGGGATCAGGCGGCCCAAAGGCACTACCCGGCCTGGACTCGAACCAGGAATGCCAGGACCAAAACCTGGTGTGTTACCGATTACACCACCGGGTATCAGAGCCGTCCCGCGCCAGGGCCCCGCCCCGCACGGTCCGACACCGTCCGTCACTTGTTGCGACGATTGTCAGGTCAACAGATCGGTCGCAGCTTCGTTGGCCACGCTCGAGGTCTGAACTCCCCGCTGCGAGCAGGAAGCCCATTCTCCCTTGAGAGGAGGCGCCCCAGTGATCGTGGCATCCTCCGCCAAGACCCCGTCCAGGCCCCAGCAGAACCCGCCACCATATCCGATCGCTCCCCCCGCGTCAACATCATCGCCCTCAATCGAGCCCTACGCAGATAACTGAAAAAAAGAAACCATACTGCTCGCCAAGGCCGCCCGCGAGCCCTCCTCGTCCTCGCCCGCCGTACCCTCAGCCAACCAGCCCTCTCCCCGTAACCTCCTGCCATCCCATCAGTTGCCGGGTCGCCCGACGCCTCCAAACCTGACCCACCAACCACGTGGGCGGGCGAAGGTCGAACGTCAGGGGCGGCCCGTACGACAACTTGACTTCGCCCCGGGCAGCGAACAGACTCCCAGACAGGGGGAGTGTGGAACCATCCAACGAAAAGTGGAACCAGCCAATGAAAACATGCCGTCTCCGCCTTCTCCTGCCGATGATCGTTCCAGCCATGCAGACCCTCGCGGCTGACCCGCAGACCCAGGACCAACGACTCGACCTGGTCCCGTTCGGCTATCAGTATCGAGCCCATCGGTCCCCAACCGAAAACCCGCCAGAAACCCAGTGGCTCATCGAAGGCCAATCCGATGTGCTCGCCGGCGTGATGTGGGAGGAGCATCGGCCAGTCCGCGAGGTCGCATTTCATTTCGCTGAGCAAACACCCGATCCCGGCTTGCTGGTGGTCGAGGTGACGACCAGTACCCCGACCGCCAAGCAGGACAACCGCCCGACATGGTGGACGCGGGCGTACGAGCCATTTCCAGGTACGGCCATCCGATCCGGCAACGCGTTGGTGTATCACTCCGACCGGCAGATGATCGTCCAGCGCCTGAGCCAGTATCCAGAGGCTTTCCGCTTTGAGCCCGATCCCCAGGGGCTGATCTTCGTGGACAAGATCCGGCTGCGGTATCGAGGAGGCGAGCCGCGGCCGCGGGTCGTCCAGATGCGCGCGGTCGGCGTCGCCGCCACGCAGCCGCTCCACGTGGAAATCGAGTGGGGTTTCCTGCCCGCCCAGCGGGACCAGACGTTCGATGGCGGAGTAGAAGCCTACAACGGCCAGTTGGAGGCAGTCAAACCGCTGCCGGGAGAAGGGGGCGTGGTCTGTACCGGGCCGGGCCAGTGGCGATCGGCACCGGTAACCGCGGGCCGGCGCGGCATCGAAGCCACGGTCCATTATGTGGCCGACGACGGGCAGGACCTCCGGTTCCGCCCCAACATCGACCTGCCCACGGGCTCGAGCGGATCGCTGACCTACTATCCGAACCGAACGGTCGTCACGGTGAGGACGGCCGGCGGCAGTTTTTCCTTCACGCCTCGTGACCTGGCCGAGGGCAAGCCGATCCTCGTGCCCAGCCTCGGCTTCTACGTGGCCAGGGCAGGCAAAGCCCACTCCGCCTCCGAGTACATGACCCAATGGCAGGCTCAGAACCCGCAAACCACCCGTCAACGTGTGCGCCGCATGCCCGAGCAGAGCATGGGGCGAGCCTTGAGCGATCATTACACCGCGAACCGTCCGCCCTTACCGGCACCGGCCGAAGAGCCGCCCATGACCATCGAGACCCCGGACGAGCTGGTCTCCCAGGCTTGGCGGCTCGCCTATTGGCACGTCAAGCGACGCTGCATCAAGGAAGGCGACGTCTACCAAATCTACATCTGGCCCTACAAGGCTCTGTTGGGCCAGGAGTCGTGGCGAATCTTCATGGCCCTGAACTTGCTCGGCGAACACGAGATTCCACATTCGGGCTTCGAACCGTGGTTCCGCGCCCAGGGTCAGATGGTGGCCCGCGGGGCGTTCACCGACCACGAGGGAGCACTCAATGTGAGCGGCTGGGACCTGAACCACGCCCAGGGCCACGGCTCAATGCTCTACGCTATGGCCCAACACTACCTGCTCACCGGCGATAAGGCATGGTTGACTCAGCATCTGCCTAACTTCAAGGCCGCATGCGTATGGATCGAGCGACAGCGTCAGCAGTGGGTCAGAAAGGCGGGCCCCGATTCATGGTCGGCCGGCCTCATCCCACCCTGCGAGATGGGCGACTACGCGGACTGGCGCAGCCTCTACCAGACAAGCGTGTTCTTCTGGCGAGGACTCGCCTCCGCCGCCGAGGCGATCGGCGAGCTGGAACCGGAGACCGGCCGGCGCTGGCGGGATCAGGCGGAGGACTTCCGGCAGGCAATCCAGCGGGCGGTGCAGCGTTCGGTGACCCTGACCCCAGTGATGCGCGTTGCCGACGGCAGCTGCCGACGCTACATCCCCCCGCACCCCTACCTCCGCGGCCTGTGCGACGGCATCGCCAACCCCTACGGAAGCGGCCACGCGGGCAACCTGGTCATGGACGGCGACCTCGGGGCGGCCACACTCGGCCTCGGCGTGCTCGACCCCACCGATCCCCTCATGGACGAGCTGCTTGACGTGCTCGAAGATGTGATCTACCGGGATAACTGGATGGTCCGCCACCACACCAGCGAGCGTATGCCCAACCGACCGGAAGCCTGGTTCAGCATCGGCGGCTACTACTACCAGTGCGGCTACTCCCAGTCCGCGCTGGCCCACCTCCACCGGGATGACGTGCCCAACTACCTGCGCTCGATGTTCAACCAGTATGCGGCCGACGTCGACCCGCAGAAAGCGTACCAGTTCCGTGAACATCCCAATCGGGCGGGCGAGGGCAACGGCGGCGATAAGACGTTCGAGGTGGGAGCCTTCCTCGAGCGGCTACGTTCGATGTTCGTGATGGAGGACCGCGGCGGCCTGTGGCTGGCTCGGGCCACACCCCGGACTTGGCTGCAGCAGGGCAAACGCATCGCCGTCAAGAACGCGCCCTCGCGATTCGGCACGATAGCGTTCGAGATCGTCTCGGACGTCGACCACGGCCGGATCCGGGCGACGATCGATCTGAAAGCCCGCGCCCAGCCCTCGCCCATCCTCCTGCGACTTCGCCACCCGACGGCCGCCCCGCTGCGCGCCGTGGAAGTCAATGGACGCCCGCACACGGCTTTCGATCCATCGCCCGAAGTGATCCGGCTGGAAGGCCTCAACGGCGCCGCAAAGGTCGAAGCGTTCTACTGATCGCCGGGCAAACGGAAAACGGGACAGGTCCGTTTATTTCGAACGCCTATTCTCCGGTTAACCGCCATTTCTCCGCTTGCGTGGACGAGCGCACGGACCAAGCGACCGCTCCAGGCCGAGCTTCCGCACCGAGCCTCCTGCGGCGAGGACACTGAGGAATAGGTTCTCTCCGGAATCTCTGCAACGGCTCTGAGCCTGGACGTACGCGGTCAGACTAATCGCGCTGTGCCTTCACGTCGTAGGCGAACAGCAGGTCCTGGTCGCGCAGGTACAGTTTGCCGTTGGCAATGACCGGATGTGTCCAGGCTGGAGCCTTTGTACGGTCGGGCTGCTCGAAGCGACCGCGTTCGACGTATTCCTTGGGGTTGGGCTCGATCAGAGTCATCGTGCCTTTCTCGTGACGATAGTAGAGGCGTCCGTCGGCCAGGAGAATCGAGCCTTTAGGGGGCTGGTTCTGGGCGACTTGGCGCCCATCCCACATCACATTGCCCGTCTTGAAATCAAGGCAGATGAGATTGCCGCCTTCGTTGCCGCCGTTCGCGCCGTACAAGCAGCCGTCGACAACGACCATGCCGCCATGGTGGTTCTGCATCTTGTTGGTGAAATAGACTTCCTCGGCCTTGACACCGCCGTTCGCGTCCTTGCTCAGCTTCACCAGCCCACCGCCCGTTCCATAGGCCGAGGCGGCGAACACCTGGCCATCGCGATAGAGGGGTGTAGAACAGTTGATACTCATGCGGTTGGCGGGCCGGTCATACCGCCAGAGGAACTTGCCGTCGGACGCCGCGACGCCCATGAGCGTCTTGGCAGTGAACTGAACGTACTGGCGCTGTCCCTCGAAGTCGATGGCGATGGGTGAGGCATAGGCCGCTTCAGAGCCTCCGGTACCGCCGAAACCACCGGGGCCACGGCCAGGGCGACCGCGACCGCCGCCGCGCTCGCCAGGACCGGCAGGACCACCGCCAGGACCGCCGGAGCCGGGTGCCGAGACGCCGGCTGCCGAGACGCCGGGCATCGGGCTCTTCCAGATCATCTTGCCGGTCAGCTTGTCGAGAGCGACCAGAATCGCCTCCTGGCTGCCGGGCGTGCAGATGACCTTGTCACCATCAACCAGCGGCGATTCCCGGTAGCTCCATGTCGGGGCACGCCCGCCAAAATCACGGGTCAGGCTGCACCGCCAGACGATCGCGCCGTCCTGCACCTGCAGGCAAACCACATCGCCACTCATGCTCTCGACATAGAGCCGCTCGCCATCGACGGTCGGCGTGCACCCAGGCCCCTCCTTTCCCTGCGGCATGCGCTGCCCGGCGGCCGGCCCAAGACGCGTCGCCCACAGCTCCTTGCCGTCCTTCTCCGACAAGGCCCAGACGACTTCGTCTTCACCGCGGTTGCTCGTACCGTAGATCCGCCCAGCGGCGATGGACGGGGCGCTGTAGCCGCCCCCGAGCCCGCTAACCTTCCAGGCGAGCGGTGGGCCTTCTTTCGGCCATTCCTTGAGGAGACCGGGCTCCTTGGAGACGGCGTTCCGGTCCGGGCCCTGCCACTGGGGCCAGTCAAAGGATTCCGCTGAGGCGGCGGGGGCCGTCCCGCCGGCAAGTAGCAGGGCCAGGATCCAAGGGTAGCGTTTCATACGAGGACCTCCGTGATAGACAGACCCCAAACCCACAGGTCTTATTCTAACTTCCCATATCGTCTTACACGGGCCGATTCGGCCCTCGGGATATGACGATTATCCAGAATCCTTGAACAATTCTCCAAAACACCGTACCGTGCCATCGCCGAGTCGACGAAAACACCTGCTATCGTGCGGGAGGCGATCAACGTGACGGGTAATCGACAAGCCGACCGCATGCAGGCAGATCGTGAGGAACTCGCCCGCCGAATCGCAAACGCACTGCCACGCGATGGTCACCTGGAGCCGCAGCCGGGTCTGCACTTCCACCGGCATTCCACAGTAGGCGAACGAGTGTGCGGCTTCGATCCGGCCGCATTCTGCGTCATCGCCCAGGGCAGCAAGGTCATCCTCCTCGGCCAAGATACGTTCCGTTACGACCCGGGCCACTACCTGGTCGGCACGATGCAAGTGCCGCTCATGGCCGAAGTTGTGAAAGCGTCCGCGGAGCGTCCGTACCTTGGTTTCCGGCTGGTGCTCGATCCTGCAGTGCTGACATCGGTGATGGCGGAGTCAGGTCTCACGCAGCCACGCGGGCAAGGCTGCGGCGTGAAGGCGGTCGATGTCAGCCGCCTTGACGCAAGCCTGCTCGACGCGACGCTAAGGCTCGTACGGCTCATCGACACCGTGACCGAGTATCACGTGCTCGGGCCGCTCGTCATCCGCGAGATTGTCTATCGCCTGCTGACCGGGGCCCAGGGGCACCGCGTACGCCACCTCGCGACGTTCGGTGGTCATGCTCACCGCATGGTTCGCGCGGCCGAGATACTGCGCGAGAGCTACAACAAACCGCTGCGGATCGAGCATCTCGCCCAGGAACTCGGAATGAGCGTCTCGGGCTTCCACGCCCATTTTAAGGCCGCCACCGCCATGAGTCCGCTGCAGTTCCAGAAACAGTTGCGGCTTCAGGAAGCCCGCCGCCTGCTGCTCAGCGCCAGTCTCGACGCTGCGGAGGCCGGTTACCGTGTCGGCTACGATGATGCCTCTCACTTCAGCCGTGAGTACAAGCGATATTTCGGCGACTCACCGATGCGGGATGTCGAGCGGCTGCGAACCTCGGTCCTCCATTCGTCCGGTCACTATTGGAGGTCACGCGATCCGAAAGGCGGATCAGCAAAGAGGGACAGTCGCCGTCTCGGCGAGGGGCTATGAGCCGCGTGCGGAAGCCGACGGCTCGATGACTGCTTGAGTTGTCGGCACGGTAGCCGGTTGAGTGGTAGGCGGAGCGGCACCCGCTGCCATCGCGTACAGATGCGAGCGGTCAACGATGTACAACGTGCCATTGGCGGGAGTGACGGTCGAGCAGATCGGCTGTTTCATCGGGTTCTTGGCGAGCAGCTTGCTCTTCCGGCCTTCGGCGAATACGAACATATCGCCGTCTTCCGTGCCGATGTAGACCTTGCCGTCAGCCACCATCGGCGACGCCCACGTCGCAGATCCCAGATCGTGCTTCCAGAGAGGTGTGCCGTTCGACACATCCACGCAGTGGAGAAAACCACGAAGCTCGGCCACGTAGACCCCAACGTTGCATAATCCGCCCGCCTCAAGCGGCGTGTTGGGCGGTCTTCATCGCCTGCAGCAGGCCGAGGAGCCTTTGCCGGGCCCAGGTATTGGCGTTGCAGGTGAGGGTGAAGACGCCT